>CAMOGR010000192.1 GCA_946614205.1 uncultured Bacteroidales bacterium
ATCGAGGGTACGGATGAAGAACTGAGGACGATACTTGTTGTGGAAAGGAGTGTGGCGGCCACCTTCTTCTTTCTTCAGAACGTAAATCTGACCAAGGAAGTGGGTGTGAGGGGTGATGGAACCGGGTTTGGCGATAACTTCACCACGCTTGACCTCTTTCTTGTCGATACCGCGGAGGAGGAGACCTACGTTGTCACCAGCCTCACCCTGATCGAGGAGCTTGCGGAACATCTCGACGCCAGTGACGACGGTGCTCCTGGGTTTGTCGTTGAAGCCGACGATTTCAGCGGGATCGTTGACGTGGATGGTACCGGTCTCGATACGTCCGGTAACAACGGTTCCACGGCCGGTGATGGAGAAGATGTCCTCGATAGGCATGAGGAAAGGCTTCTCGTTCTCACGGACAGGCAGGGGGATGTACTCGTCGACTGCATCCATGAGCTCGAGAACCTTCTCTTCCCACTTAGGCTCGCCGTTGAGGGCGCCGAGTGCGGAACCGCGGATGACAGGAGCGTTGTCGCCGTCGAAATCGTACTTGCTGAGGAGGTCGCGGACTTCCATCTCAACGAGGTCGAGCATTTCCTCGTCGTCTACGAGGTCGACCTTGTTCAGGAAGACAACCATCTTGGGAACGTTAACCTGCTTTGCGAGAAGGACGTGCTCGTTGGTCTGAGGCATGGGGCCGTCAGTAGCTGCAACAACGAGGATAGCACCATCCATCTGGGCGGCACCGGTAACCATGTTCTTCACGTAGTCGGCGTGGCCCGGGCAATCGACATGCGCATAGTGACGATTGGCGGTCTGGTACTCGATGTGAGCGGTGTTGATGGTGATACCGCGCTCCTTCTCCTCAGGAGCGTTGTCGATCTGATCGAAAGACTTGACCTCGCTGAGGCCCTTCTTTGCCAGAACCTGGGTGATAGCAGCGGTCAGAGTGGTCTTGCCGTGGTCAACGTGGCCGATGGTGCCGATGTTGACATGGGGTTTGTCCCTTTTGAATGTTTCTTTTGCCATAATATTATGTATAAAGTTGTTACAAAAATAAACCGGATTGCTCCGGTCTTGAGCCGATGATGGGATTTGAACTCATGACCTCATCCTTACCAAGGATGCGCTCTACCCCTGAGCTACATCGGCAATCTTGGAGCGGGGTAGGAGAATCGAACTCCCATTTTCAGCTTGGAAGGCTGACATAATAGCCGTTATACGAACCCCGCAAGTGTGGGAAGTATTCTCTTCCGCTTCGTGGGCAAGGATGGATTCGAACCACCGTAGGCGTGCGCCAGCAGATTTACAGTCTGCCCCATTTGGCCACTCTGGTACTTGCCCGTACTATTCTGCGATGAGCCGATGGAGGGAATCGAACCCACGACCTTGAGATTACAAATCACACGCTCTGGCCATCTGAGCTACATCGGCAGTATTTCAATTGCCCCTTTTAAGGGATTGCAAAGGTAGCAATTATTTTGGAATCTCCAAAAACTTTTGCAAGATTTTTTCGATTCCTTCTTTATCGAGCCTGTATCGGCTGCGTTGCTGCGCCTGGGAGGCATGCAGCGCGAACTCGTCGGTTATGCCCGCTGCCATCACCCGTACCTCGAATCCGTTCTCTGCCATGTATTCGCATACCGCGCCGTGCAGGCCGCCGGCGATGCAGCCGTCCTCCACGGTGATTATTTTCTCGAAGCGGCAGGCTATGTTGTCTATGAGAAGCGGGTCGAGGGGTTTGATGTACGGGAAGTAGTATACTCCCGCCCTTCCGGGGAAGGAAGCGGCCGCCTCGAGGGCGCGGCACGTCGCCGGCCCGGTGGCTATGATTGCAACGGTGTCGCCTTCCAGCAGGGCGTATGCCTTGCCGGGCTCCATTACATGCATTTCAGCATCTCTCCACTGCGTGCCTTCCGCCTGTCCGCGCGGGTACCTTATAATAAAAGGGCCGTGGTGCTGTAGGGATGCCGTATACATGAGGTTGCGGAGGTCGGTCTCGTTGCGCGGCGCGGCTATGGTCACGCCCGGTATGCTGCGGAACGCCGCAATGTCGAATGCGCCCTGATGCGTGGCGCCGTCTTCGCCCACGAGGCCTGCCCTGTCGAGGCAGAGAACCACCGGGAGGCGCTGCAGGGCGACGTCGTGGATTACCTGGTCGTAGGCGCGCTGGGCGAACGAAGAGTATATGTTGCAGAAGGGTAGCAGCCCGCCGGCGGCAAGCCCTGCTGAGAATGTGACCGCATGTTCCTCTTCGATGCCTACGTCGTAGAAGCGGTCCGGGAAACGGGAGGCGAACTCGGTCATGCCGCAGCCCGTAGCCATGGCGGGGGTTATTCCGACGATGCGGCTGTCGCTGGCGGCGAGGTCGCACAGGGTGGCCCCGAATACGTCCTGGTAGCGGTCGGCGCTGCGATGCGAGGGGAGCCTGAGGCCTGTCGCGGCGTCGAACTTCCCCGGAGCGTGCCATACGACCGGGTCTTTTTCGGCCGGAGCGTACCCCTTGCCCTTGACTGTGTAGCAGTGCAGCACGCGGGGACCGCTGAGGTCGCGCAGCTTGCGAAGGGTGGTGACGACTGCCCTGATGTCGTTGCCGTCGATAGGACCGAAGTACCTGAAGCCCAGGGCTTCGAAGATGTCGCCCCGGGTGGTGCGGACAAAGATTGTCTTGATGTTCCTCGTCCAGCGCTGGAGGGTGGCGCGGACCTTCCCCTCGCCCAGCTTGTCCCATATCCGGGCCTTGAGACGGTTGTAGCGGGCGCTCGACGTGACATTGAGAAGGTGGTTGTGCAGGGCGCCTATATTGCCGTCTATCGACTGGTTGTTGTCGTTGAGTATGATCAGGAGGTCGGCATTGCCGGAACCGGCGTTATTGAGTCCCTCGAAAGCGAGCCCTCCGGTGAGGGCGCCGTCGCCTATGAAGGCGGTGACCTTTTCTCCAAGGCCCCGGATGCGTGACGCCTCGGCCAGACCGAGGGCCGCCGATACGGAAGTGGAGGAGTGGCCTGCGCCGAATGCGTCATACAGGCTCTCGGCCCTGGAGGGGAATCCGCTCAGGCCGCCCTCCTTGCGGAGGCTGCGGAACAGCTCGCGGCGCCCGGTGAGGATTTTGTGTGCGTATGCCTGATGGCCCACGTCGAATACTATCTTGTCGCGAGGGGAGTCGTATACATAATGGTAGCCCACGATGAGCTCCACCGCTCCGAGACTCGAGGCAAGATGCCCCGGATTGGCCGCGCAGCATTCGATGATGTATCCCCGCAATTCGGCACACAGGCGCTCAAGCTCTTCCAGGCTGAATGCCTTGATGTCGGCGGGGGATTCTATCTTTTCCAGCAGTTCGTACATGGGACCGCAAAAATACGAAATCTTTTGGAGTTTTTCCGAATAAATTACCTATATTTGAGACTGCTTAAACTAATTAAATTTAAACGTTATGCCATCATTGAACAAAGTAATGCTAATCGGTAACGTTGGAAGAGACCCGGAAGTACGTTACCTCGACCAGGGCTCGGCCCAGGGCGGCCAGAGCACCAAGGTCGCCACCTTTACACTTGCCACCACCGACCGCTACCGCGACCGCGCCGGCGAACTCCGCGAGAACACCGAGTGGCACAATCTGGTGCTGTGGCGCCAGCTTGCAGACCTTGCCGAGCGCTACATCCGCAAGGGCAGCCAGATTTACGTTGAAGGACACATCCGCACCCGCTCCTACAACGACCAGCAGGGCCAGAAGAAATACATGACCGAGATAGTGGCCGACAACGTGCAGCTCCTCGGCCGCCGCGACGGAGAAGGCTTGCAGCCCGTCCAGGGCCAGGGATATGCTCCCCAGCAGAGTGCAGGCGCCTATCAGGCACCCTCTTACCAGTCCCCCTCCTACCAGGCTCCCGCATCCGGTGGATATTCGGCCCCTGCCGCTCCCCAGCAGCCCGGCGGTGCCGCTGTAGGCGGATACCAGCGCCGTACCGAGGCTCCCCAGCCTGCAGCACCTGCAGCACCCGACTTCGGCGCTCCCGCCGCGGACGACGACCTCCCGTTCTAGCCTTTCCCGGGTGTGGAGCCCAGCGTTCCGCACCCCGCACATAACGAAGTTGCCGATCCGGGTGCAAAGCTCCATGCATTTGCACCCGGATTGTGTCATTCGATGAAAAATAACGTATCTTTGCCGGGATGAACACTAAGACTTATATACCTCCGCAGGCGGATTATGCGTGTGAAATATCCCTCTGCGGCATTTTTTGCGACAGCGGCCTTGCCGACGAAGGAGGCATTCCCGATTATGTTGAAGACGAAATCCATTGGTAGGCCTATGAGAAAGTCGCTTCTTATCGCAGCGTCAGCGGCTGCAGCAGCCGTTTCCTGCACCCTCGGAGAAGCTCCCGAGCTTTCGCCGGCCACTCCGGTTTCATTCGAAGCCACCTTCGGGCAGCAATCCAAAGTATATCTTGAGGATAACGTAAAATGCCGCTGGTCGTCCGGCGACATTATCTCCGTATTCGGAAAGGACGGGACCAATTACTGGTTCGGGACGGAAGACTACGGGTCCACGGCCGTTTTCAGCCTCGGCGGCGAGCAGTCCTCAGATGCCTCTCTTGTCTCTTCCGAGCCGTACGCCCTTTATCCTTACCGCCACGACAACGCCATATCCGGCACGGCTCTCACGACCTGGATAGCTCCAGTCCAGACTCCAGCCGGCGGCGCTTTCCCTTCCAACCAGCCGCCCGTACTGGCGGCACGCGCCACGGCTGACGGAAAACTCGCCTTCCGCCATGCCTGCGCCCTTGTCAGAATCAGCACCGAGTCCGAGGGCGTCACTGCCATCGTCCTGCAGGGAGAGAACGGGGAGCATCTGAACGGCTCGTATACATACGATTACGGTACCGGCACCGGCACGGCTGACGGAAATGCCTGGCTGTACCTCCAGAATGAGGATTCGTCCCCTCTTGCACCCGGGACGTACTACATGGTCGTCCCGCCGACCGTGTTCGAAAAGGGCCTCACCGTGAAGCTCCTTCCCGACGTCGCCGGCTCCGTCAATTACAGATATACCGGAAACAGCGTCACCCTGGCGGCCGGTCATGTCCTCAACCTGGGAGCCCTCAACTACAGCACCGCGTCCGCCGGCCCCTCCGTTACGCTTCTGAGCGAAAAGAGTGCCACCGTCGGCGCCGACTACACCCTTACGCTGCGTTTCGATTCCCCCTCCGGTTTCACCGACGGATGGGTCAACGTTTCCAGCTGGGAGACTGAAAACGGCAGCTGGACCAAAGTCGTCCCGGGCACGGGCGAGACCAGCTGGTGGGAGTCCAACGGCGGCTTCAACATCAGCTCCGCGGACGGCACCTCCGTCACCCGTTCATGGGTCATCAGGTTCCCCGAGGCCGGCAAGTACGGTCTGTATGCTGGCCCCGTGAAAGACGGCGCCGGCAATACGTTCGACGGCAACCTTGATGACTTGATCGTCGTAAGCGCCCAGCCGTCTTCCGGCGGTACCGAGATGATTTCCGACACCCGCAGCGGCCTTGCTGACGGATGGTACGACATAAGTTTTACGGCGACCCGTGCGCTCAGCGGTGGAATCGTCTATGCCACAGCATCTTCCGGTACCGGAATCTCCCGCATGACCCCGCTACGCTACGGCAGCTCGGTAAGGCACGTCATCCGCGGCGTTCCGGTCAGCGGAGGTTCATGCACCCTGAGCACCGTCGCACCGGACGGCACTCCTGCTGAATTCTCCGTCAGCGGCATTGAATATACCCCGTCGTCGGAATGGACCTGGCTGCAGGGCGGCGACTTTTCGCGCCTGAACATGGAACTCGAGCACGGCGTGAGCTACAGGTACGGCGGTTCAGAGGCCGACCCCGTGGACGTGGCGGTCGAGAACGGCTGGAATGCTGTGCGCCTTCGCGTCTTCAACGATCCGGGCAATACGTCCTATGTGCCTTCCGCTTACATGACAGCGGGTTACGTGTGTCTGGCCGACATGCTCAAACTGGCCCGGAAGGCAAAGAAGGCAGGTCTCAAGATCCTCCTGTCGCTCCACTACAGCGACTATTGGACTGACCCTCTGATCCAGAACGTGCCGCACGAGTGGGCCTCACTCGACGAGGCTGGCCTGCAGAAAGCGGTCTACGATTATACCTACGAGGTGCTGCTGGAGATGCTCTCACAGAACACGCCGCCCGCATACGTCGCCATCGGCAACGAGACCAACACCGGAATGCTCTACGGCGGCGGCACGAACGGACGTGGTTACAATACCGCATACCGCAACAATCCCGCAAAGTTCGCAGCTTTCTTCAACAAGGGAGCCCAGGCCGTTAGGGAACTCGTACCCGAGGCTGGGGTGGTGCTTCATCTGGCCAACCCGCACAGCAACCTGGGTTCGCTGCTGAGCTCCCTGAATACCAATTCGCTGGATTACGACATCCTGGGCATATCCTACTATCCGTTCTGGTCCGACATGACTGCGGAGCAGTTCGTCACGAGGGCCGACAGCTTCGCCGCCACGGCGGGCCGCAAGGTTTTCGTAATGGAAACCGGGTTCAACTGGAGCAACGTGACTTCCTACGGCGACGCCGGCCAGCTTGAGAACCAGGGACCGTACGAATCCGTGTATCCGGCGTCTCCGGAGAACCAGCGCAATTACCTGCAGGAGCTGCTTGTAGAGCTTAAGAAATCCTCTTCCGTCATAGGTGTCTTCTACTGGGACCCTCTGACCGTGCGACTCAATACCTGGAGCGGCATGGACCACTACGAAGGAGGGTCGCTGGTGCCGAACCACGACAACGGGACAGTCACCCAGAACAGCGCCCTCTTCGACTACGGAGGCAATGCTCTGGACGCCTGGAAAGCTTTCAGATACAATAATTAAACTGTTCATAACCGATGAAAATGACTATCGCAGAGCGCCTTCAGGCGCAGCGTGAGCACCAGCCGAACCCTATCCTGTATGCAATCCTTAGGCTTGTCGTCAGCATTATCGGCGCCCCTCTCAAGATTAAATTCATCTACAAGGCAAAGCCGGGCGAGGACAAAGGGCCCATCGTGCTGGTGGCGAACCATGCCTCCCGCATCGACTACGTGTACACGGCTCCTGCCGTGGGGTCCAAGAGGCTCAACTACGTGGTGGGATACAACGAGTTCTTCGTGTTCCCCACAAACCTGATGCTCAAGGTGGCGCAGGTCATTCCCAAACGCAATTTCACCCCCGACCTGCATGCGGTGCAATCCATGATGCGCATCATCCGCGAGGGCGGCAACATCTGTTTCATGCCCGAGGGCATGAACTCCATCACAGGCATGGCCCAGCCGGTGATGTGGGGTACCGGCAAGCTCCTCAAAAAGCTTGGCGTAAATGTCTATTACACAAAGATTAAGGGTGGATATCTGAGCAATACCAAGCACTGCCAGAAGCAGCGTCCCGGCCGCACCGAGGTCGTGGTGGACAGGATGTTCACGTCCGATGAACTCAAGACTCTGACCGACGTGCAGATAGAGGACAGGATGAACCGCCTGCTCGCCCACGACGACTACATGTGGAACTCCGTCGAGAAAGTCCGTTTCGACTCCAAGGGCAAGCCGGCCGAGAGCCTGGAGACGCTGCTTTACATGTGTCCCAAGTGTGGTGCGATGCACAAAATGGTGAGCGACGAGCGCACCCTGACCTGTAGCGCATGCGGCAACAAGGTCGAAATCGACGAGTGCGGAATGATCAGACCCGTCGGCCCCGATTCAGTCTGTCCTCCGCTCGTCACCGATTGGACGCTGCTCGAGAGACAGAGGGCCGCACGTGACGTGCGCGAACCGGGATTTAGCTACAGCGGCCATGTGCGCGTGGGACTTCTTCCTGATTATAAGTATCTTACCGGAGGCAAGACGTCGGAAATATGCGGAGACGGCACACTCACGCTTACTGCCGCCGGCCTGCATTTTGACGGCACCGTCCGGGGAGAGCACCGTTCCTGGGACATCCCCATCAGCACCCTGCCGAGCTTCGGCATGTGTACCGACATCAGCCGTTTCTATACTTTCCTGAACGGAGAATTCTGGGAATTCTATCCCGACGCAGGCGATACGCTCCGCTGGGACCAGCTCACCGAGGAAATGCACCGCGCCCAGGGCGGCAAGTGGCAGAATACGGAATACCGTCATGCGTCCGCATGACGGTATTCCAATTCTTTAATCCCCCTGCACCCCCAGGGGACGGGGGAAAGGATTCCCCCGACGCGCTGACGCGCTCCCCCTTCTGTCGGCCTACGGCCTCCGATTCCTCTTTGGTCTGAGGTTGTTGCTTTGTCAGAAGCTGTTATCCCACTGCACCCAATAGGGCAAGGGGAGGTGTCAGCGGGCGTTTTTTCCTTCGTCGAGACGCAGCTCGGGATGCATCCTGGATGCGTTGCGCAGCAGGGCTGCGATGACTACCGCCAAGCTCCCCAGGGCGATGAAGATATATTCGGCGTGTACGGCGGCATCTACTCCCTGCCGGGCGTCGAAGATGCGCCCGACGAAGATGGGGACCAGCAGCATGCCCATGTTCTGAATCCAGTAAATCAGCGAGTAGGCTGTGCCGAGGTTGCGTTCGGGGACGATTTTGGGTACGCTGGGCCACATTGCCGAAGGCACCAGCGAGTAACCCACTCCCAGCATTGAGATGCCGAAGTAACCCCAGAACGGTACGCCCTGCGGGGCGAATGCGAGCACGAAATGGGCCGCCAGCACCAGCAGGGAACCGAACCCCATCCACACTGTCGCCTTGCCGACTTTGTCCACCATGGCGCCGAACAGCGGGGTGAATACCACCGTGAAGAACGGAATCATGGTAATCATCCACTTGGCACTGTCGACGTCCATGCCGAAGCGGGGGATGACTATGGAAGTGCCGAACTTCTTGAAGCTGATGATGCAGCAGTAGAAGAAGACGCAGAGCAGCGAAATTAGCAGGAACCTGCTGTTGGTGAGCAGCTTGCCAAGGTCGGAGAACTTGAATTTGTCTTCCTCCTTAACGGCCCCGCGCCCGGACGCGATTCCGTGCTCGCGGTCGAAGCGTGCGTCCATGGCGACGAAGATGCCCCATAGCAGCACGCCGGCAAGAATCAGGATGAGTCCGAAAGTGGCGGGACGTGCGGTCTCGGACAGAGTATATATTTCTCCGGGAGCTTTCTGGGCGACGAGTACGGGCGAAAGTATGAATGCGGCTGCAGTGCCGAGACGTGCCACTGCGACCTGCGCGCCCATGGCGAATGCCACATTGCCCCCCTTGAACCACTTGGCTATGGAGCGGGTGACCGCTACGCCTGCAATCTCGCTGCCGAGTCCGAAGAGCATGCATCCTGCGTACGCCAGCATGAGCGAGGTGTGGGGCGCGAGGCCGCTTCGCAGCGCGGCAACTACCGTACCCGCACCGAGGGCCATCAGGCCTACGAACACGCTGCCGATGATGCGCACCCCGAACAAGTCGAGCAGGATACCGCATACGATGAGTCCGCCGCAAACGCACAGGAAGCTGTAGCCTCCGGCGTAGAATCCGTAGTCTGCACTGTTCCAGCCGAGTTCGAGCGTCTCGGGGTGCTGGAAAATCTGGCTTAAGGTGGAGAAAGCGTCGTCAAAGAAGTACGATGCGAACATCGGCACCATCAGGCACAGCAGTGCCACCCACTTGAGCTTGCCGCTTTTCATCCTCAGGCCTCTTTGTCTTCGGACGGCTTGATGTTGGGCTCTTCGAGGCCGAATCCCTTCTTGCGGTCTTCAATCTTGAGCCAGAAGCCCAGGATCATGGCCACGACTCCGAGGGAGGCGAATACCAGCATGGGCACGGTGTAGTTGTACTTCAGAGGGTCGGTGACTCCGGGGTTGGAGGCGCTGAGCACGGAACCGATAATCATGGGGAATGCGTACAGACCGATGTTCTGAATCCAGAAGATGAGCGCGTATGCCGAACCGAGGAGTTTGTTGTCGATGAGTTTGGGAACCGAAGGCCAGAGGGCTGCGGGAACCAGCGAGAAGGAGATGCCCAGCAGGATGATGGCAAGGTAAGTGATTACCACCGACTTGGTTGCGGGAACCACGAGGGCGAATGTGAGGTGGCAGAGAATCATGAGCACGGCACCCAGGATGAGCATCGTGGCGCCCTTGCCCCTGCGGTCGAGGAAATTGCCGAGGAACGGGGTGACGGCTGCGGCTCCGAGCGGGAACACGAAGAATACGAGGCTGGCCTGCTGGGCGGTGTAGCCCAGGTTGCACTGCAGCATGTTAATCGCGTACTTCTGAAACGGGAAAATGGCGCTGTAGTACAGCACGCAGAGCAGTGCCACAATCCAGAACATCTTGAGCGATAGGATTTTGCCTATGTCGCTGACCTTGAACGGGTCGTCCTTCTCTTCCTGTACGCCTTCCTTGTCGAGCCTGGCATCCATGAATCCGTAGGTGATGAAGAGTATGAGGCCGATGCAGAGCAGCAGGGCGCCTACGGCAACGGGACGGCTGACGCTTACGGGGGCGATGTTCGCGATGAGGGGGGAGCCGAGCATGACGATGGCGACGCCAATGCGGGCGATAGCCATTTCCACGCCCATTGCGAGAGCCATCTCCTTGCCCTGGAACCACTTGACAATGCCTCGGGATACCGTGATGCCGGCCATTTCACAGCCGCATCCGAATATCATGAAGCCTATCGCTGCGAGCTTGGCCGAGCCCGGCATTCCGGCGAAGAATGGGGTGACGTTCCACCATGCGTCGGGGAGGTTGAGGTTGTTGGTGAACCAGGCCTCGGCTCCGCTGCCGATGAACCCCTCGGACACTGCGAAGTACTTTATCGCCGCGCCGGCGACCATGACGGCTCCGGACAGGATTGCCGTGAAGCGCACGCCCATCTTGTCCAGGATTATGCCTGCGAATATCAGGAAGAAGACGAATACGTTGAGGAAGGTCTCACTGCCTGCGTAATGGCCGTATGCGACCGGGTCCCAGCCCCTCTGGGTCTGGAGAAGTTCCTGCAGCGGGGACAGGATGTCCATGAAAATGTATGCGAACAGGTTGGCTGCAGCGAGCAGCACAAGGGCGGTCCATCTTGCGGCCGCGGAGTCGCGGAGTGACTTTTTTACAATCTCTGCCATATCTTGGTCTTTCTTAATCGAATCGCTAAGATAGCAATTATTTTTATAACCGAAAATCCCGGCCTCGTGGTTACATCAAGGCCGGGATTTTCGGTTTAGAGCCTGCTTAAGTAATTAGTCGGCTCAATCCCGGCAATCAGCTATTTCTGCCGGCAGTAAATCTGTACGGGGCAGCCGGTGAGAGAGAAATTCTTGCGGAGCTGATTTTCCAGGAAGCGCTTGTACGGGTCCTTTATGTATTGGGGCAGGTTGCAGAAGAAGGCGAAGGCCGGGAAGCCGGTAGGCAGCTGGGTGACGTACTTGACCTTGACGTACTTGCCCTTCCATGCGGGAGGAGGGGTCTCTTCAATGATGGGCAGCATGACCTCGTTGAGGCGCGCGGTGGGAATCTTCTGCGAATAGTTGGCATATACCTCCGCAGCAGCCTGCAGGACGTCCTGGATGCGCTGCATCTTGAGCACCGAGGTGAAAATGATGGGCACGTCGTCGAAGGGCGCGAGGCGGGAACGAAGGGCCTCGGTGTATTCCTTCATGGTGTTGGAGTCCTTGATGAAGAGGTCCCACTTGTTGACTACCAGCACGCAGGCCTTGCGGTTGCGCTGGATCAGCGAGAAGATGTTCATGTCCTGGGCCTCCATGCCGGTGGTGGCGTCTATCATCATGATGCAGACGTCGGAGTGCTCGATGGCCTTGATGGAGCGCATGACTGAGTAGAACTCAAGGTCTTCGTGTACCTTGGCCTTGCGGCGTATGCCGGCGGTGTCGACCAGCATGAATTCGTGGCCGAACTTGTTGTAGTAAGTCTCTATGCTGTCGCGGGTGGTGCCGGCAACGGGCGTTACGATGTTTCTCTCCACCCCCAGGAGGGCATTGGTGAGCGACGACTTGCCCACGTTGGGCTTGCCCACGATGGTGATGCGGGGAAGGCCGGCGTAAGGGTCTTCCTGCTCCGACTCCTCGGGCAGGACGGCGACTACGGCATCGAGCAGGTCGCCGGTGCCGGAACCGTTGGCGGCGGAGATGCTGTAGATTTCTCCGAGGCCCAGTCCGTAGAAGTCGTATGCGTCGTACATTTTGGCTCCGGAATCGACCTTGTTGACGCACAGCACCACCGGCTTGCGGGAACGGCGCAGCACATCGGCAATCTCTGAGTCATAATCGGTTATGCCGGTAGCTGCCTCCACCATGAAGAGCACCACGTCGGCCTCCTCGATGGCAATCTGCACCTGCTCGCGTATGGCGGCCTCGAAAACGTCGTCGGAGCCGTAGGTGTAGCCGCCGGTGTCCACGACGGAGAATTCCCGGCCGCACCACTCGCAGCGGCCGTAATGGCGGTCGCGGGTGACGCCGGAGGTGTCGTCTACAATGGCCTTGCGGAAGCCCACAAGGCGGTTGAACAGAGTTGATTTGCCGACGTTAGGCCGGCCTACGATTGCTACGAGACTCATAAAGCTTACAGTCTTTGCAGGCCTCGGAGCTTTCCGGGCCGGTGCAGGTTAATCCTTGCTGCTCGGCATCGACATCCTTGAAACAGCGGATGCCCAGACGGCGCATTTCTTCGTTGGAACCGACGTCGAACTGCGGAAATTCCTTCTTGCGGAATATGATGTTGAAACTCAGTCCCAGGACTCCCAGCCCCAGGATTGCTACCGCAGCCAACAACGTCGTTCCCATTTAATAAACAAAATCGGTACTGATGGGTTCGTAATTGTAAACCTTGTCGATGATTCTTGCAAACACCGGGGCCATCGAGACGATTCTGATTTTGGAATGGCCTTCCAGCTCGTGGTGGGGGATGGTGTCGGTTATCAGTATCTCCTGAAGGCTCGATTCTTCAATCCTGGAAATGGCCTCGCCGGAAAGGATTCCGTGTGAGGCGCAGGCGCGGACGCTCGCGGCACCCTTGCTCATGAGCACGTCGGCGGCCTTGCATAGCGTACCGGCGGTATCAATCATGTCGTCTATGATAATGATGTTCTTGCCCTCCACGTCGCCGATGGCCTTGATTTCCGATACGACATTGGCCCTCTCGCGGGTTTTGTGGCAAATCACCACGCCGCACTCGCGGCCCTCGCTGCTGAGGTTCCTGGCGTAGGAATTGGCCCTCTTTGCGCCTCCCATGTCGGGAGCGGCGACCGCAAGGTTGGGGAGTGCGAGCGCCTGGATGGCGGGAATGAATACCTTGCTGGCGTATACGTGGTCTACGGGGATGTCGAAAAAACCCTGAATCTGGTCTGCGTGGAGGTCGCAGGTCATGACGCGGTCGGCGCCGGCGGCAGTGAGCAGGTTGGCGACCAGCTTGGCGCCGATGGAGACTCTCGGGCGGTCCTTGCGGTCCTGGCGGGCCCAGCCGAAGTAGGGGATGACGGCGATTACCTTGTCTGCCGAAGCCCTCTT
>CAMOGR010000193.1 GCA_946614205.1 uncultured Bacteroidales bacterium
CTTACTATTGCCGCGCCATAGTTGGAAAGCACGACTGAAGCTCCTGAGCCATTGGTGATTGTGTAGCGGTAAATTGCCTCCCCTTCGGGGGTGCGTGACCAAAGTTTTCTTGTAACGGACATATTTTCAAAAAATTTGCATGTGGCGAGTACAAATATAAAAAAAGTTTCTATATTTGCAGTCGATGCTTACCGCTAAGTCCATATTCTTCTGGTGGCGCCTGTCCGATAAACCGGTCAGGTCCAAGTAAGCATTTGTCCGGTCACTTAAGTTGACCGGGAATAGAGATTTACAGGGCTGTCCGGTTTTGGGCAGCCCGTTTTTTTGCATATAAACCAACTCCATAAAGTCATGAAACAGAAAAAATTCATCCTTCCGGAATCAGAGATTCCCACCCATTTTTTCAATATCCAGGCCGTCATGCCCAACAAGCCCCTGCCGTTCCTGAATCCTGCGACACGCGAGCCCCTGAAGCCCGAGGACCTCTACCCCATCTTCTGTAAAGCCTGTGCCGACCAGGAACTCAACCAGACGGATGTATGGATTCCCATTCCGGAGGAAGTACGCGAGCAGTACGCGGCATACCGCTGCACTCCGCTCGTTCGTGCCTATGAATTGGAGAAAGCCCTCGGCACCCCCGCCCACATCTACTTCAAGAACGAGAGCGTGAGCCCCGCAGGCAGCCACAAGCTCAACTCCGCCATCGCCCAGGCATACTACGCCAAAGAGCAGGGCGTCACCAACCTCACCACAGAGACCGGAGCCGGCCAGTGGGGCGGCGCACTGAGCTATGCGACCAAGAAATTCGGCATCGACTGCGCAGTATACATGGTAAAGGTCAGCTACGAGCAGAAGCCCTACAGGCGCAGCATCATGCAGACCTTCGGAGCAGCCATAACTCCTTCTCCGTCAATGTCTACCCGTGCAGGAAAAGACATACTCACCCGCAACCCCAACGACCGCGGCTCGCTCGGATGCGCCATCTCCGAGGCCATAGAACTCGCCATCTCCACCCCCAACTGCAAATACGCCCTCGGCTCAGTTCTCAACCACGTGTGCCTGCACCAGACCGTAATCGGGCTTGAGGCCGAAAAGCAGATGGAACTTGCAGGCGAATACCCCGACATTGTCATCGCATGCTTCGGCGGCGGCTCCAACTTCTCGGGTCTCGCATTCCCCTTCATGCGCCACAACATCCTGGAGGGCAAGAAGACCCGCTTCATCGCTGCCGAACCCTTCTCCTGCCCCAAGCTTACCAAGGGCAAATTCGAATACGACTTCGGCGACGAGGCGGGCATGACTCCCCTCCTCCCCATGTTCACGCTCGGGCACACCTTCAAGCCCGCATCCATCCATGCCGGCGGTCTGCGCTACCACGGCGCAGGTGTCATCCTCTCCCAGCTGATGAAGGACGGATTCATGGAAGCAGTTGACATCGAGCAGCTTGAGTCGTTCAAGTCGGGAATCCTGTTCGCCCGGACCGAGGGCATCATCCCCGCCCCCGAATCCTGCCACGCGATTGCCGCAACCATACGCGAGGCTCTCAAGTGCAAGGAAACCGGCGAAGCGAAGACCATACTCTTCAACCTCTCCGGCCACGGATTCGTAGACATGGGCGCCTACGACAGCTATTTCTCAGGCGAGATGCAGAACTACCACGTGAGCGAGGACGACCTCAAGACCTTCATCAAGAGCGCAGACGCCCTCAATCAGTAATTGAAACGCAGTTCGTCTACATACATGACAGACGAACTGCTGCCGGTGAAGAATTCTCCGTAACGGCTGGACAGTACGGATATGAATGCGAAGGACGGAGTGGCCTCGCTGACGTAATCCAGTTTTATCTCGAAAGGAATGTAACCACCGGTATCTTCTGAAAAGACTATGACGGCCCGGCCGATCAGCGCAGGATCTTCCGAAGCTGGCGTGCTCGGGCCGTCATTGGATATGAAATGCTTGCGCTCTTTCCATCCGTACAGGGCCACTTCTATCTGGCCTTCGTCTTTCTTTCCTTTCTTCGAAAGATAGGGGGCCTTGGCATAATCGATGACGCCGGGGATGTAGTGGCAGTAACCCGACATGCTACTGGGACGGCCGCTGAAAGGCACTCCGTCGTACATTTCAGCACCTGAAAGCTTGACGACGCGGACGAATTCCCCGGTGTACAGATTGCCTGTCAGGAAGGCCCACAGGACTTTCTTGCTGACGACCTTGGCCGCCGCCTTGCCGGGCCCCGGTACGGCAACATGTTTGTACTCGGGCATCGCCACGTTGGTGCCGAGGGGCTTGATTCCTGGATTCGCGGAATCCCAGACCTTCCTGGCGCCGCTCGCTCCTTCGGGATAAGGATACCAGGTGACGCCTTTCTTCGACCAGTGGTCGAAACTCATGTTGTATATCTGCTGCGCCCCTGCAGAAACGCAGAGCAGAAGCGCTGCGAGAAGGGTTGCGAGTCTTCTTGTCATTTGGCCTGCAATGCCTCCTTGAACATGCTTATAAGCTTCTGTGCCGACAGGGCGATGTCGTATTCCTTCATGGAAGCAGCGTACTGTTTGCCGGCCTCCCAGCGTTCGGAGGGGTGAGAGAGCCACCAGTCGATACGCTCGGCGAGGGCCTTGTCGTCCTTTTCGGGGAAAATGCTGCGTGAGTCGAGTGCAAACTGCGAGGCTCCCGTGTGCCAGCCCTCCGCAATGACGGGAACCGCACCCTGCTGGATTGCCTCCATGATGGAAAGGCCCTCCACCTCGACGGTCGCACAGTGTACGCAAAGATCGGCCCCTGCCGCAAGCTCTCGCAGCTCGTCAC
>CAMOGR010000194.1 GCA_946614205.1 uncultured Bacteroidales bacterium
AGATCAATGCGATGGATGCCCTTCCGGGAGAGCCGGAGGTATACGACGCATGGGTCGACGGAGATTATCCCGAAAGCCTTTATCCGGCCGCGGAGAGTCTTTCCGTCAAGCCCGGGGCGCGCATGATGTTCATACGGAACGACCCCGACGGCCGTTTCTATAACGGAAAATTGGGGACCGTCACTGCAACCACCCCTCAAACCATTGAACTTCAGACCGATGACGGCGAATCTATTGTCGCTGTCCCGGCGGAATGGGAGAACCTGCAGTACACTCTCGACGACGCCACCGGCGAGATTGTCCAGGAGGTCAAGGGTACCTTCCGCCAGTTTCCGCTGCGGCCGGCATGGGCCATCACAATCCATAAGAGTCAGGGACTTACGTTCGACCACGTAATCATCGACGCCGGAGCTGCGTTCGCCTTCGGACAGGTTTACGTGGCGCTTTCGAGATGCCGCAGCCTGGAAGGCATTTCGCTGGAAAGCCCCATCAGCGCCTCCCTGTTGTATGCCGACGCCGACGTGTCCGCATTCAACCGTTCGTTTCCGGATTCTAAGGAGGTGGAAAGCGCCCTCGGCGGGCATGTGGCCGCAGCGCGGCTCGAACTGATGTGCGAATGCTTCCGATTCGACGGCCTGCTGCGGGGCCTGTATTCCCTGCGAAAGCTTTGGCGGGACTCCCTTTCGTCCCTGTATCCCACTCAGACGCAGGAACTTGAAGACGCCGTAAGAGTTTTGGCGGACGCTGAAGATGTTGCCGGACGGTTCCGCCGTCAGCTGGAGACGCTGCAGTCCGACGCCGCAATGACGGCCGAACGCATCTCGAAGGCCTGCGAGTATTTCCTGCCGCGTCTTGAGGGGCTCGGGCTCGACAGCCTGCTGGGGGTCGAGGTCGACAATTCCGAGGTGCGCGGGCGGCTTCGGAACCTCTCGGCCGACATTCTGCCTCTTTGGAAAGTCCATCTCCGTACGCTCCGAGGGGTTCTGGAAGACGGGTTCGACCCGCTGAGGTTCAGGCAGTTGCGGACCGGGGCCCTGCTGGAAGACGGGCGCTCCGTACGTCCGAGTCGGAAACCTTCCGGCAGCAAGGCGGCCGCTGAAGAACCTGCAGCCGAACGTGATATCTACAAGGACAACCGCCATCCGGAGTTGGCGGCGGAGCTGTCGGCGTGGCGGCGGAAGAAGGCGCAGCAGATGGGGGTGCAGGCGTATCAGGTCATGCATCAGCGCACGCTGCTCGGGATAGCCGATGCGGCTCCCTCCGACCGGGAAGGAATGCTGGAGGTCCATGGATTCGGCCCGCGCATGTGGGAGAAGTTCGGAGAGGAGTTGCTCGAGGTGCTGGCCGGAGGCTTTCAGGCGGAACCCGAAAAGGAGAAGGCTTCCGAAAAGAGCGAGTCGCGCAGGGTCTCGCTGGAGTTGTACCAGGAGGGGCTGGACATTTCCGGAATCGCCGCCCGGCGGGAACTGACCGAAGAGACCGTCTGGAGGCACCTGCTGACGTATCTTGCTACTGGAGAGGTAGATATCTGCGACCTGGTGTCCGGGGACGTGCAGCAGCAGGTCTGCAGTTACTTCGAGTCCCACCCCGGCGAAACCAGCCTCACGCCCTGTTATGATTTCTTCGGCGGTGCTGTTTCGTACAATGAAATCCGTGCGGTGCGGCTATGGTGCCGCCAACGTGCCGGGAATTGTACCGTTGGGAGCGAATAAGGCCGGAAATGCTGCCAACGTGCGTATATTTGTACCGTTGGCGGCACTGTCGCGGCTTCGACGTTGCCGTTTATTGAGGAAATTTGATGCTAAAGACGCAAAAAATTTTGGAGAAAAGAAAAAACGTTGTATATTTGCAGTCCCGTTCGAAAGAAACGGCATTGAATTGCGGAAATAGCTCAGTTGGTAGAGCGCAACCTTGCCAAGGTTGAGGTCGCGGGTCCGAATCCCGTTTTCCGCTCACGGCAGACGGTCTCTGAAAAGAGGCCGTTTGTTATTTGTATCCGGTTGCCTGACCCGCGACCTCAATCGGAGACAGGTGAATCACTGCTGCCAACGTGCCGGTAATTGTCCCGTTGGCGGCATTTTAGCCCCTTTTCGCTGCTAACGTGCCGAAAAATGACCCGTTGGCAGCAGCCGTTACGAACTGGTCAAACTGGCCCGTAACGAGATGGCTCTCAAGGACAATTATCTTATTGGCGGTCTTCTCACCAAAGAGATTACAAATACATATCAAAGAAGGAAATAAAATTCTGAGATCAATATTGGCGGTCTCTTCCGGGGCCGCTTTTTTATTGCCCTTTAGTTACATTCGGGATCAAAAAGAGGCGAAAGTGATCCCGCGGAGGGCTCAACGAGGTCGTATGGGATCACTTGAATGGCAAAATGATCCCGCAGAGGGTGCAAAAAGGTCGTTCGGGATCAAAAAGAGACGAAAGTGATCCCGCGGATGGTGCCGCCGCCATCACGACCACCTATGCTGAGTGATAGGCAACCAGCCCCTCGATGGGCTCGGAAACGAAGCCCCGCACGCGGACTCCCGACTCGGCGCACAGGCGGGTGAAGATGTCGCGGCAGGCGTTGCCCCAGCCGCCCACGACGCCTACCGGATAGTGCTGGATGTCGTAGTGCAGCAGGGAACGGCGGATGAATGAGCGGAAATTGCCGTCGATGAGCTCCCGGACGTAAGAGCTTGTGTCATAGCGCTCAAGCAGCCACGGCGCAAGGCTTCCGAGCGCCCCGGCAGGAGCCTCGCTGCGATAGACCAGAGCCACGATTCCCTCGTACGAGGCGTCGTGCGAAGATGCGAAATCTTCGGCCACCGGAGCGGGCACGATGCCCTTTATGAGGTCGCCCAGGAAAAGCTTGCCGAGGCAGGCACCGCCGCCTTCGTCCCCGATGATGTAGCCCCCGGAGCGCACCTTGAAGCTCACGCTCACTCCGTCCCAGAAGCAGGCGTTGGACCCGGTGCCAAGTATGGCGACGATGCCCTTGGAGTGGCCGCATGCGGCCCTGGCGGCGGCGACCAGGTCGTCCTGCACCTCCACTTCCGGAACCTGCACCATCGAGCGTACGCAGTCGGTCAGCTGCCTGCGGACCTCCGGTGTGACGATGCCCGCGGTGTAGAGGTAGAATCCGTCAAGCTCCCGGGCTCCGGCCTGGTCAAGACCTGTGAAAAGGGTGCGGATGTTGTTCTCCATTGCGATGGTGGAGACGTTCATGCCAGGCAGCAGCAAGCGCCGCTCGCCGTCGGAACCAAGTATGCGCCAGTCGCTTTTGGTGGCGCCGGCTTCAACGATTATTCTCATAAAAAACAGCTTCTAAACCTCGGGAGCCGATTCGAATTCGTGCAGGAAACGCATGTCGTTCTCGAAGTAGTGGCGCAGGTCGTTGACCCTCCACTTGAGCATCGCGATGCGCTCCAGGCCCATGCCGAAGGCGAATCCGCTGTACTTCTTCGAATCTATGCCGCTTGCTTCCAGCACGTTGGGGTCTACCATGCCGCAGCCCAGAATCTCCAGCCAGCCGGTGCCCTTGCAGATGTTGCAGCCCTTGCCGTGGCAGATGTTGCAGCTGACGTCCACCTCTGCGGAAGGCTCGGTGAACGGGAAATACGACGGCCTCATGCGGATCTGGGTGTCGGGACCGAACATCTCGCGGGCGAACAGCAGTATGGCCTGCTTGAGGTCGGCGAAAGTGACGTCCTCGTCGATGTACAGACCTTCGACCTGATGGAAGATACAGTGCGCACGTGCGCTGATGGCCTCGTTGCGGAAGACGCGCCCGGGGCATATCACCCTTATGGGCACGGGCATCTTTTCCATGGTACGCACCTGAACGCTGGACGTATGGGTGCGGAGAAGGATGGGGTTGAGGTGACCTGTGGACACGAAGAAGGTGTCCTGCATGTCGCGGGCAGGGTGGTTGGGAGGGAAGTTGAGGGCCTCGAAGACGTGGTAGTCGTCCTCGATTTCCGGCCCCTCGGCCACATCGTACCCGAATTTGCGGAAAATGTCCACAATCTCGGCGCGGACAATGCTTACGGGGTGCCTGGAACCTATGGGCAGGGGATCGCCGGGCATGCTGAGGTCGGTGCTCCCGGAGCCGGCGGCGGAACTCTGGCTGGCCAGCGAAGCCTTGAGGTCCTCGATGTAGGCCTGTGCCTTCTGCTTGAGCTCGTTGAGCGCCTTGCCGAATTCGGCTTTCTGCGATTTGTCGACGGTGCGGAATTCGTCGAACAGGGCGGTTATCTCGCCCTTCTTGCCGAGGAGCTTGATGCGGATTTCCTCCGCCTCTTTCTCTGTCTTTGCCTTAAGTTCACCGAGCGACGCGGCGATGCGGTCTATATCTTCTCTTCTCATATTATTTCTTTTTTGCAGCCCGCTTGTCGCGTGCCTTCTTGTCGCGTGCGGCGCCGGCCTTGAGATACTTGTTCCACTGGGACTCGTCGAAGACCCCCTGCAGGGAATTGTATATCTGTTCCGACCATTTGTCCTGCACGTCGTAGTAGATGTCGGTATTTGCCACCTTGGCCTGCGACAGGGCGCTGAGCTCTTCCTGCATGGCCTTGTAGTCGTGAGTGAGGATGCTGTCCACGTAGAAAATCTGGCTGTCGTCGAGCTCGAGAAGGGACGTGAGCCTCTCTATCTGCTTTTCCACCGCCTCGTAGAATTCCTTCTCCCGTTGCTCGGGAGTCTTCTTTTCCTGCGCGAAGGAAAGCGCCGGAAGCAGGCACAGCATGAGTATGACGCTAATCTTTTTCATACAATCTGCAAAGTTAACAAATTTTACGTAAGTTTGCACTTATGAAAACACTCCGACTCACCATAGCGCTTGCGGCCGCAGCCCTTGCGCTTTCCCCCAGGGCGGACGCCTGCACCAACATAATCGTAACCCCCGGCGCATCCGCGGACGGTTCGTCCATGGTTTCGTACGCCGCCGATTCCCACTGGCTCTTCGGGGAACTGTACTTCCGTCCCGGTGGCTCCTGGAAGGCCGGCTCACGGCTTCCGATAGTCGAATGGGACACCGCAAAGCCCCTCGGCGACATCGCCCAGGCCGCGCAGACCTGGCAGACAGTGGGCAACATGAACGTCCACCAGCTGATAATCGGCGAGACCACGTGGGGCGGCCGCGAGGAGCAGATCAATCCCGGAGGCATAATGGACTACGGTTCACTGATTTACGTGACTCTCCAACGGGCCCGCACCGCCCGGGAGGCGATCCAGACCATAGTGGAGCTGGCGAATGAATACGGCTACCCTTCCGAGGGCGAGACCTTCAGCATCGCCGACCCGAAGGAGGCCTGGATAATGGACCTCGTGGGCAAAGGTTCCGACGAGAAGGGGATTGTATGGGTGGCCCGCCGCATACCCGACGGTTACATCTGCGCACACGCCAACCAGTGCCGCATCACCCGTTTCCCCTGGAACGACCCCGAAAACTGCATGTATTCACCCGACGTGGCCGAGTACGCCCGCAGCAAGGGCTGGTACAGCGGTTCCGACGAGGACTTCAGCTTCCGCGACTCCTACAACCCGCTCGATTTCGGAGCCGCCCGCGGCTGCGACGCACGTGCCTGGTCGGCATTCAACATCCTATGCGACGGCGTGTTTGCCTATGAGGAAAACGGAGAACTCAAGGTGCGTCCGGCCGCCGACTGGCTCCAGTATGCGATGGGATACGAACTTGACGGGGAAATGCCCCTGTTCGTGAAGCCGTCGCGCAAGCTCAGCATGAAGGACATAGCCGACGTGATGCGCGACCACTACGAAGGCACGCCGATGGACATGCGCGTCGACATAGGTGCCGGAGGCAATGCCTGCCCCTACCGCTGGCGTCCCATGGACTTCGAGTGGGAGGGCGAGAGGTACGTCAACGAAAGGGCCATCGCCACCCAGCAGACAGGATTCTGGTTCGTCGGTCAGGCCCGCGGCTGGCTGCCCGACGAAATCGGCGCCCTGCTTTGGTTTGGCTGCGACGATGCCGCAACGTCTTATCTTACACCTGTTTATGTGAGTACCAAGGAGGTGCCTGACTGCCTCCGTGAAGGCAACGGCGACCTTCTGCACTACAGCGCCACGTCCCAGTTTTGGATAAACAACAGGGTGACGAACGCCTGCTATCGCATGTACAACCGCATGGAGCCGGTGGTGCGCGCCGAGGTGGACGCTTACGAAAACCGCATGATGACCAGCGTCACCGAGTTCGATTCGCGGATGCTTGCCCTGTACAACGGCAACGGCAGCCGTCCCGGCAGACCGGGCGCCGTCCGGAAGGTGGTGCGGAATCTCACCCGTTTCACTGTCGACAACGCGCAGGAGCAGTTCCGCCACTGGTCGGAGCTGGAAGAAATGCTGACGGTCAAGTTCATCGACGGCAACGTCAAGGCACAGGCCGCCGACGGCACATTCCTGCATTCGCAGTACTCGGAGGGCATTCCCGAGGGCCTCACCCAGCCGGGCTACACCGACCGCTGGAAGGCCGCCGTGGTGCGCGACGCAGGCGACGTACTGAAGGCCCGCTAATTTTATTATATTTGCATGTTGGAAATCAATAAACGAATACGATAATGAAAATCAAGTACATCCTCACAGCAGCCGCAAGCCTGGTCCTTGCCGCCTGCACCTCCCAGACAGCATTCAGCGTCAAGGCCACCGACGCCGACGGCGCAACGGTCAACGTAATCGACCTGCTGTCCGGCGAGACTCTCGCATCCGGAACGGGAGACGAGATAATCGTCAACGGCAAGGCCGCCAAAAACGCCCTCCTGGCAGTCCAGAAAGAGGGCGACAGCTGGCAGACCATGTTCTTCAACGACGGAGTTGACGTCACCGTCGACGTGGACGACCACACTTTCACCGGTTCCCCCCTCAACACCAAGGTGAACGACTTCGACCTCAAGTCCTCCAAGGCCATGGACGCCATCAACGAGGCCATCGAGGACCTTGAAGACGTCGAAGACCCTGCCGAGCAGCTTGTCAGGACCGCCGCCGTGCAGTCCGACATCCAGGCCTTCATGGAAAGCTACAAGACCTTCCTCGCCGAGAATCACGACAACATCGCGCCCGCCGCGTTCATGCCCGCCATCTTCTCCTACCTTGAGGAAGAGGAAATCGAGGCTGAACTCAAGCCTGAGTACGCTTACACCAACCATCCCTACACCCAGAAGTTCCTGAAGATGCTCGACGAGCAGAAAGAGGCCCAGGCAGCAGCGGAGGCTGAGGCGCAGAAGATAATCGGAACTCCCTTCACCGACCTCGAGGAGCCCGACACGGACGGCGTGTCCCACAAGCTCAGCGAATACGTGGGCAAGGGCAAATGGGTGCTGGTTGACTTCTGGGCTTCCTGGTGCGGCCCCTGCCGCAGGGAGATGCCCAACGTGGTCTTAGCATACGACAAGTATCACGACAAGGGCTTCGACATCGTCGGCCTCTCCTTCGACAACGACAAGGATGCCTGGATCGAGGCGATCGAAGAGCTCGGAATGCCCTGGCATCATCTTTCCGACCTCAAGGGCTGGCAGAGCGTTGCCGCCGGAGTCTATGGCATACGCGCCATTCCTGCAAGCCTCCTCATCGACCCTCAGGGCGTCATAGTGGCCCGCGACCTTCGCGGCGAAGCGCTCGGAGACAAACTCGCAGAGATATTTGGGGAGTAAGAAGCTGTGAGACGAATATTTATAACCGCCCTCGCCACTCTGACGGGGGCGGTCTGCGCTTTTGCCCAGCAGACTCACGTGGACGAGGTTTCCATCGACACCAGGGCTTCGTTCCACCAGCAGACCACCAACGGAGTGTATGACTCTCATTTCCAGGGAGAATACCTCAACCTGCACATCATCGGCCAGCTGACGGACAATCTGAGTTTCCGGATACGGCAGCGCCTCAACAAGAAGGTGGAAGACACCAACCCGTTCAACGCCACGGACTTCCTCTGGCTCACCTGGAAGCCGGCGCAGAAGTGGTCCTTTACCTTCGGCAAGCAGCCGATACTCGTGGGCGGCTACGAAATCGACGCGGTTCCCATCGACGTGTATTACTACGGAGCGTTCAGCAACAACCTCTACCAGTACTACGCCTTCGGTGCGAGCGCCAGCTTCCATCCTGCTGAAGGACAGACGATTTCGCTGCAGTTCATACCGTCTCCGATTTCGCCAGTGACCCAGAACGCCTACTCATACAACCTGTATTGGAACGGCAGTTTCAGCAAATGGTGGGACACGATATGGAGCTACAACCTCGTCGAGGACGAACTTCACCGCAAGATGAACTGGATTGCCCTGGGTAACCGTTTCTACATAGGAAAGCTCGCCGCCGACCTCGACTTCATCGACCGTATCGCCTTCGGGCAGAAGAATCCCTTTTCGGACTGGACGCTCATAGGGAAGGCCATCCTCACGCTGGGCAAGTGGAATTTATGCACCAAGATAGGCTACGAGCGCAACGATGCCGCCAATATCGACCCCGACTGGAAGCCTGAGTGGGACGGCCTGGTGAGCGAAAGCCACCGCGGCTCCTACGACCTCGTGCTCCCCGCCGGGCACAACTACTTCTACGGCGGATTCGGTTTCGAATACTTCCCGCTCGGGAACGACAACCTGCGCATCCACGTCGCATACTTCGGCGACAACCACGACCGGGTTCACAACTTCGACGTCGGCGTAACCTGGCGTTTCAAGATTTACAAACGGCCTTAGCCTGCAATCAGCAGCCACCGTTAAACGAAAATCCCGGTCTCAATGTTCACTGAGGCCGGGATTGCCGTTAAATATTTGAAGGTCAGAGTCCGAGCGAAGCGAACTCGATGTCGTTCTGTGCGCGCTTCTTCAGTGCCTCGTCGGCGCTGGTCGCGGCAGCAAGGAGGCTGCGGGCTTCGCCGCTCTGGCCTTTGCGCGCTGCGATGACAGCCCGCAGGTAGTCGGCCTTGGCCCCGGTCTGCCCCTCAAGCGCGGAGGTGGCCCCGCCGAGGTCTCCGTTCAGGAGATACGCCACGGCGGCGTTGGCCCCCTTGAGGCCCGCGGCATCCTTCACGGCCGTCTCGTAGTCACCCTTGAGGATGTCCATCGCAACGCGGTTCTGCCTGGAGTCCTCGTTGTCGGCCTTCCAGAAGCAAAGGTCGGCAGCCTGCCAGTCTTCGTTTCTCATGGCTACCACGCCGGTGGCGTTGAGCGCGTCGGCGTCGGGTTCCTTGATTTTGCCGATGTAGGCGCCTCCGAGCGAGGTCCTGCCCTGGTCGAGATAGAGGGCGCCGAGGTTGTAGCGGGCCACGTCGGAATTGAATTTCTCTATTGCGAGCTTGTACAGGCTCTCCTTGCCCTCGGTAGACTCGGTAATGGTGGCGAGGTGCAGGATGGAAGGTTCGTCGAAGCGGTCGAGCCCGAGTTTCCCGGCCCTTTCGACCAGCTCGTCGTCGTCGTAATTACGCCATTCCAAGTCGGTTACGAGGCGGGCGCGGCGCAGTTCGGGGAACACCCTCTTGTTGATTTCTTCGTAAATCTGGGAGAGGTTGCGGATTTCGCTCTCGCGGACCGCGGGGTCGCTGTACATGCTGAGTACGCGGAGAATCAGGTCCTTGTCGCGGATGCTGGACTTCTGCACGGCCTCGCGGAATCCGTCCCAGTCCTGGCCGACGCTCTCGGTCTCTACGCCGGAGAGCTCCAGGCCGCCGGCAACCTTGTCCCAGGCCTTCTGGGCGGTGCCTGCGCGCTTGCCGGACAGCTCGTCATTGTACTGCTTGCCGCCTTCGGGGGAAGCGTAGGCGACGATTTTTGTATCCTTGATGGTGGTGCGCTCGTCGGTCTGAAGGTACTCCAGGGAGTTCTTGTAGTTGACCATGGAGTTGGTTTCGAACTGCTCCTTGTCCACGCGGTCGGAGCCGACGTCGTAGAGGATGCGGCCCTCGGTGGTGCGGTAGAGTATGGGCTGATAGCCGTCAGGCTTGACGCTGTAGACGCCGCCCAGGTCGGCCAGCTGGTAGGTGGCCAGGCATCCGTCGGCTACCTTGACCGGGTCGACAGGGTAGGTCTTGTCTTTGTAGCGCACGGTGGCGCGAAGCTCCAGATGCGCCTTCTCGCAGCCGGGAACATATTTGAACTCAAGACGTTCCGTAACGGTCTGCCCCTTGGAAGACACGGGCTTGTAATTGTCTTTGACCTTGTCGCCCTGGTACTGGAGCAAGCGTCCGGCCTGCTCACCGCCCTCGTACACGAGCACGGGCGTAACGTCTACGAAAGCCTGCGGATGGAAGTAACCCTTGGGCACGTTCACGCTGATTGTTGCGGGAATTTTTCCGGTCTTGATTTCCAGGATTTCGGGGGTGCAGGAGATGGTAACGTCCTTGGCCATCTGCATTTGCTCGATTCTGGATTTGGCACAGGATGTGCCGAGCAGAAGGAGCGCACTGAGCGCTGCAAGCGAGATGATTCTTTTCATAATGAATGCAAAGATAAGTTTTTTTCATAACTTTGCGCTGTTATGGACTCACAAGAGCTTCAACTGTTAAAAAACCGTTACGACATCATAGGCAACGACCCGGCGCTCGCACGTGCGCTGGAGACGGCCGTCGCAATAGCTCCCACCGACCTGACCGTCCTCATAGAGGGCGAGAGCGGCACCGGCAAGGAAAACATACCCCGTATAATCCATCAGCACAGCCGCCGCAAGAACGGCAAATATCTTGCCGTAAACTGCGGAGCCCTGCCCGAGGGCACCATCAACGCAGAACTCTTCGGCCATGAGAAGGGAGCCTTCACCGGCGCAGTCGGCGAACGCAAGGGCTACTTCGAGGAGGCCGACGGAGGCACGCTGTTCCTGGACGAAATAGGCGAACTCCCCAAGGAGACGCAGGCCATGCTGCTCCGCGTGCTGCAGAACGGCGAATTCATCAAAGTGGGCTCGTCCAAGGTGGAGAAGACCGACGTGCGCGTCATCTGCGCCACCAACGTCAACCTTTCCTACGCCGTCGCGACGGGCAAGTTCCGCCAGGACCTGTACTACCGCATCAATTCCATTCAGATAAAGATGCCCCCGCTGCGCGAACGCAAGAGCGACATCTATCTGCTGTTCCGCAAATTCTCCTCCGACTTCGCCGCCAAGTACGGCAGCTGCCGCGTGGCCCTCGACCTCGAGGCCATTTCGGCCCTGTCGTCGTACCGCTGGCCCGGCAACGTCCGTCAGCTTAAGAATGTGGCCGAAACGGTGACGGCCCTCGAAAGCCGCCCTGCAAGGGCCGGCGAGGACAAGGTCGAAATCGGCGCCGCCGCGCTTTCCAAGTATCTGCCCGACGAGCAGGACAGCCTGCTGCCCGCCCAGGCCGCTCCGGGAGCCTCCGGAGGGGGTATGTCCGATCAGGACAAGCAGATGATAATCAAGGCGCTGCTCGACCTCAAGGGAGAAGTCGACTCTCTCCGCGCACTCGTGAATTCCGGCGCTCCCGCCCCTGCCCGGCAGCCCCGGGAGGTCATCCCGCAGCACATCGACGAGCCCGAGGAGCAGGTCTTCGAAGAATCGCCCGTGGAGCACGAGGTGAGCATGAAGCAGCTGGGCGACGAAGCCATCGAACGGGCACTCGCCCGCCACGGCGGCAAGGTCGGCCCTGCAGCCAAGGAGCTCGGCATCTCGGAGCGCACCATCTACCGCAAACTCGCAGCAAAGAAGAACAAATGAAAGTCCGCTTCCTCATGATTATGGCCGCCGCGCTGCTGCTCATGCAGTCGTGCAAGGTGTCGTATTCCTTCTCGGGTACGTCCATTCAGGCCGACGTGGAGACCATCACCATCAATTTCATAGAATACCGTGCGCCGAGGGTCAACCCCTCGCTGAGCAATGACCTCACCGAGGCCATACGCAACCAGTTCCGCCGCATGACGCGCCTTGAGCAGGTCGAGACCGACGGTGACATGGAAATCAGCGGCCAGATAACGGGGTACGACGTGTCCGCGGCAGCCGTTACCGCCAACGAAGTCGCCGCCCGCAACAAGCTCACGGTCACCGTAAAGATTCAGTTCAGCGACAAGAAGCATCCGGAAGAGGACTTCGACAAGAGCTTCTCGGCATACTCTGAATACGACTCCACGAGCACTCTCGACGCCGTGGAGAGCAGCCTCTGTGCCGAAATCGTTGAAAAGCTGGTGGAAGACATCTTCAACGCATCCGTAGCACAATGGTAGGAGGGTCCATAGACATACACCGCCTCAACATGGAGGAACTGCTGGGCGTGGTCAGCATATATCCCTGGTACGCCGGAGCCCGCTTCGAGCTGTGCAGGCGCTCCGCCGAGGCCGGGACGCTGAGCCAGGGGGAGCTTTCGCAGGCCGCCCTGTACGTGAGCTCGCGACGGGTACTGTCCGCGCTGGTAAGGCGCAACCGGAACGCCGATTACTCCGACGCTTCCGTCAGTACCATGCTTCGAGACGTGATGCAGGCTGAAGCGCCGCAGCAGGAAGAGGCCCCGGAGCCTCCTGCAGCAGAGACTCCGCAGCAGTTCGCACGCCGCATCTTCGTCGTGGGCGGGGACTATTTCTCCCAGGCCCAGTACAAGGAAGCACGCCGGGAGGGAGACAACATTTTCTCCTCTTTCGCCACTTCGGAACGGGACGACCTCCCTATGGGCCCGCTCGAGGAAGAATTCGACCTTTGCACCGAAACTCTGGCCCAAATATATGCAGAACAGGGTTATTTTGAGGAGGCTAGGCAAATTTATTCGAAACTTATTTTGCGATATCCGGAAAAAAGTGTTTACTTTGCATCCCTTATTGAAAAATTAGACAAAAACTGATATGAACACCTTATTCACAATCCTCACAGTGCTCATCGTTCTTGCAGCCATCCTTCTCATCGTGGTCGTGCTGCTTCAGAACGGAAAGGGCCAGGGCATGGCCAGCAACTTCGTCGCCGGCAACCAGACCTTCGGTGTCCGCCAGACAGCCGACCTGCTGGAGAAAATCACCTGGGGCCTCGTAGCATTCATCATCGTTGTTTCCATCATCGCATCCTTCTCCACCGGCACCTCCGGCACCGGAATCGACGTGACCGACCGCATCGAGAACGTCGCCTCCGACGAGCAGCCCGCCTTCCCTACGGCTCCCGTAGAGCAGGAAGCTCCCGCCACCGAGGTTCCCGCCGAGTAAGGCCTGACAAATTGTCACTGGAACATATTTTGACCTACAGTTCACCGGGTTCCGCAAGACGGGGCCCGGTGAATTGATTATGGAAAACAAGTACGAATTCTTAAGCAAGTACGCGGTCGACCTGAACGCGGCCGCAGCTTCCGGTAAGCTCGACCCGGTCATCGGCCGGGATGACGAGATACGACGGGTCCTGCAGATTCTTTCCCGCAGGACCAAGAACAACCCGATTCTGGTGGGCGAGCCCGGCGTGGGCAAGACCGCGATATCAGAAGGTATAGCTACCAAGATAGTCAACGGCGAGGTCCCCGAAAACCTCAAGAGCCGCAAGGTCTATTCCCTTGATATGGGCGCACTTATCGCAGGCGCCAAATATCAGGGCGAGTTCGAGGAGCGCCTCAAGGGCGTGGTGAAGGAGGTGGTGGACTCCGCGGGCGAGATCATCCTGTTCATCGACGAGATTCACACCCTCGTGGGCGCAGGCCGCACCAGCGGAGCCATGGACGCAAGCAACATCCTCAAGCCCGCTCTCGCAAGGGGCGAGCTCCGCACCATCGGCAGCACCACCCTGGAGGAGTACCAGAAGTACTTCGAGCAGGACAAGGCTCTGGAGCGCCGTTTCCAGAAGGTCATGGTGGACGAGCCTTCGCCCGCAGAGAGCATCGCAATCCTCAGGGGCCTGAAGGAGCGCTACGAGAACCATCACCGCGTGAGCATCGAGGACGACGCCCTCATTGCGGCAGTCAACCTCAGCCACCGCTACATCAGCAACAGGT
>CAMOGR010000195.1 GCA_946614205.1 uncultured Bacteroidales bacterium
CCTTCGTCACAAGACTTTAAAAAAAGTAAGAAATATTCTTACCCCCGGTCGGCGGCCATCGCGGCCTCAACCTCGCCGGGCTCGATGGGCAGGCGCCTGGAGCCGAGCCTGCGGGCTCCGTCCGCGGTCACGAGCACATCGTCCTCGAGCCGTATGCCTCCGAAGTCGAGGTACTCGGAAAGCCGGTCGTAACAGACCCGCCCGCCGTCGGTACCCTCTGCCTTCCACTGGGCAATCAGGGCTGGAATGAAGTAAATGCCGGGTTCATCGGTGATTACGTTGCTGGGAACGAGGCGCCTTGCCATTCTCAGGCTGCCAAGGCCAAGCTGGCCGGAGCGCGTCTGGTCGTCGTCGTAGCCGACAAGATTCTCGCCCAGGTCTTCCATGTCGTGAACGTCGAGACCCATGTTGTGGCCGAGTCCGTGAGGCATGAAAAGGCCTCCGATGCCGTCTGCGGTCATCTCGTCCACGTCACCCTTCACAATGCCGAGCTGCCCGAGACAATCGAGCATGTGGCGCACGGCGGCAAGGTGGCAGTCACGGTAGGCGACGCCCGGCCTGGTCATTCCGAACGCAAGCTCATTGCACTCATACACAATCTGATAGATATCCCGCTGACGAGGGGTGAACTTGCCCCCGACAGGATATGTGCGGGTATGGTCGGATGCATAATGGGCATTGCTCTCGGCACCTGCGTCTATGAGAAGCAGACGGCCGGGTTCCAGGAGCGCATCGTGGGAATGGCAATGGAAAATCTCTCCGTGCTGGGTAAGGATGGTGGCGAACGAAACGCCCCAGCCGCTGCCCAGGGTCGAACCTTCCATCTCGCCTACGATTTCCTGTTCCACCCGCCCGGGGCGAATCCCCTTGCGGGCTATGGTGTGCATGTTGTATCCGAGTTCGGCAGCAGCGTCGAGAAGTTCTATCTCCCCGGCATCCTTGACAAGACGCATGGAGACCACGGCCCTGACCAGAGGCTCGCTGGCAAGCGGGCATCCCTTCTTGCCAACGCTGAAAAGCGCCTCGGGAGCCTCACCGAGCAGGCTTCCGAGCAGGACAGCGTTGTAGTAGCGGCTGACCGGCAGGAAATGCACGCGGCGTCCGGCTGCAAGCGCGGCGCGCACGGCGTCCCCGAAGCCGGCGTAAGGAGCGGAAGTCTCGACACCTGCACCGGCGGCAAGCGAGGAAACGCTCGGCATGGGGCCCATCCAGATTATGTCATCGATGCCGAAATCGTCTGCATAAACGGTATCTACGCCCGAATCCAGATCCATCACCGCTGCGAAGCGCGGCTCGTCTATGCCGAAGAAATACAGCCAGTTGCTGTCCTGGCGCCATTTATAGCCATTGTCACGGTACTGGGCGGCGGATTCCACGTTGCCCACGAAAACAACGATTCCATTCTCTCCCTTCAGGAGCTCACGCAAGCGGTTGCGTCTCGAAAGATAAGTATTCATAACGTTAACGATATTCTTCATATTCAGGCATCGCCAGCTCGGAGAGGAACTCCGAAAGGCTCTGCTCTTCCCTTGGACAAATCAGCAGTATGTCTCCCTGGTCTATCACCATAAAGTCCTTAAGTCCCTTTACGGCAATGAGTTTATTCTTGAACGGGGACATTATGATGGTGCCTTCGTCGTCGCGGGCGAGGACCTTTCCGGCAGTGCGGATGGCGTTGCCGTTGGCGTCGCGCACAGCAAGGTATTCGTAGAGCGACTCCCAGTTGCCCAGGTCGGTCCAGTCGAAGAACGCCGGCACGGCCATCACCTTGTCCGACTTCTCGAGCACGGCGTAATCGATGGAGGTGCGGGGCATTCCCGGATATATCTCTTCAAGATATTCGGCCTCCAGCGGCGTGGAGACATATTTTTCCCACTCCTTCCAGCATTCTGCTATATCGGGGGCGCAACTCCTCAGTTCATCCGCAATCACGGAGGCCTTCCAGATGAAGATGCCTGCGTTCCACAGGAATTCCCCGCTGTCGACGAAGACCTGCGCCAGCTCCTTGCCGGGCTTCTCGGTGAAGGTCTTGACGCGGATGGGCCTGCCGTCCATCATGGGACCGTCGGTCTGAATGTAGCCGTAATTGGTGTCGGGACGTGTCGGAAGCACGCCGAGAGTCATCAGCACGTCGTGGGACGACACGTAGCCGAAGGCCCGCAGCACCGTGGAGCGGAAGGCCGTGGTGTCGTTGATCACCTGGTCCGTAGGCGATACCAGCACAATCGCCTCGGGGTCGCGCTTGAGTATGGAATACGTGGCGTAGGCGATGCAGGACGCGGTGTTGCGGTTGAAAGGCTCCAGCAGCAGGTTGATGTCGCGAAGCATGGGAAGCTCGCGCATCACCTTGTCGCGGTAGCGCTCCAGCGACACCACGACTATATTGTCCTCCGGGACGATGTCCTTCATGCGGCGGAAGGTCATCTTGAGGAACGATTCCCCCGAGAAGGCGTACGAGAGGAACTGCTTGGGACTGGACTCCCGGCTTACGGGCCAGAAGCGGGAACCGAGCCCGCCGGCCATTATCACGCAGTAATAGTGAGAGTTGGTGCTCATTCGAATCTTACTAAAGTAACCCCGGAGCCGCCGATGCGAACGTCCTCGTCGCTTACGGAAGCTATTCCGGGAATTGTCCTCAAGTATTTCTGTATCTCTTCGTGAAGCACGCCGGTGCCCTTCCCGTGGATGATGCGCACCTCGTGGACACTGAGCATGATGGCGTCGTCGATATAGTGGGTGACGATGTCGAGGGCGTCGTTCAGGCGCTCCCCGCGTATGTCGAGTTCGGGCTTGAAATTGAGCTTGCGCGAGCTCAGCGACACGTCGACCTTCTGGGTGACGGGAGCGAAGACCTTGCGGCTGATTTCCCTGAACTCCCCTGCCGAGATACGCTCCAGGCCGTCGGAGCGCATGGTGCTGCTGATGTTGCCCACGGCGATGGTGACGTTACGCCCGCTGACACGGGTGACCTCGCCCACGAGCCCGTTGCTCTTCACGCGCACCTTCTCCCCCACCTTGAGCGGTTCCATCTTGGGCTTGGGGGCCGGTGTGCCCGGAGCGGCGGCGGTGCGGGCCTTGCGCTGACCGAGCTTGCTGAGCTTGCGGTCGATGTACTCGTCCCGCTCCTTCTGCTCGCGCGTCTTGCGCTCCTGCAGAGCTCCGATGAAGCCCTGGAGTTCGGCGCGTGCAGCCTTGGTCTGCTCCTTCTCGGCCTGCGACTCCTTGATGACGCGGATTGTCTTCTCCACCTGAGCCCCTGCGCCCCGTACTATCTCTTCGGCCTCCTTGCGTGCCGCGTCGAGTATGTCCTTGCGCTGGGCCTTGATGTCTTCCAGTTCCTGCTGGTAGCGCTCCGTGAGGCCTTCGAGCGTCTTGTCCGTGTGCTTTATCTTCTGCAGCCGTTCCTCAAGCTGACGGCGGCCACGGGCTATTTTCCGCAGGTTCTTCTCTATGCCCACGAATTCCTCGCCGGCGCGGGCTTCGGCGTCCTTCACGATGGACTCGGGCAGGCGCATCTTGCGTGCCAGTTCGAAGGCGAAGGAGTTGCCCGGCAGGCCGATTTCGAGGGCGAACATCGGTGCGATGCGGGACGAATCGTAAAGCATGGCACCGTTGACCACGTGCGTCTGGCCCCCCGAGGCGTAAAGCTTGAGGTTGGTGTAGTGGGTGGTTATCACGCCCCACACGCCGCGGCTGTCAATCTCGCTGAGAATCGCCTCCGCTATGGCTCCTCCGGCGGCCGGCTCCGTGCCTGAGCCGAACTCGTCGATGAGCACCAGCGTACGCTCATCTGCATCGGCAAGCATGTCACGCATGTCGGACAGGAAGGAGCTGTAGGTGCTGAGGTCGTTCTCCAGCGACTGGTCGTCGCCTATGCTCACGTCGATGCGGTCAAATACCGGCAGCTCGGAGCTCTCGGAGGTGGGAATGAGCATGCCCCACTGGAACATGTACTGCAGCAGCCCTACAGTCTTGAGGCACACCGACTTGCCGCCGGCGTTGGGCCCGGAGACAAGAAGGATCCGCTTGGCCGGGGAGAGGGTGATGGTGAGCGGCACTATGGACTTGCCCTCCTTGCGCAGGGCCCTCTCCAGCAGCGGATGGCGCGCCTTGCGCAGGTTCACGCTGCCGTCGTCGGAAATGACGGGCAGGCCGGCTATGAAGTCGAGGGCCGTCTGGGCCTTGGCCATCAGGAAGTCGATTTCTCCGAGGAAGGCGGCGCTGGCCATCACCTCGGGCAGATAAGGACGCAGGAACGCTGTGAATTCCCGCAGGATACGGGCGATTTCGCGGGTCTGGGCGAACTGCAGCTCGCTTATTTCGTTCTCGATCTCAAGTATCTCGGCAGGTTCGATGAAGGTCGTCTTGCCGGTGGCGGACTCGTCGTACACGAATCCGGGCAGCTTGCGCTTGGAGGCGGTGGATACAGGGATGAGATACTTGCCGTCGCGCATGGTGACTGAAGCGTCGGGCGACACCACTCCGGCATCCTGCGCCTGCTTGAGTATGGCGGTGGCGCGGCGCGAGATGGCTCCCTCCTTCTCGCGGAGGCGGGTGCGAATCTCGTAGAGCTCGGGCGAGGCCGAATCCTTGATGTCGCCGTAGCGGTCCAGGATGGTCTCTATCCGGCGCAGCACCTCGGGGAACACCGAGATGGGGGCGCTGAGGCTCTTGAGCTTGGGGTAGATGCCGTCCTTGATGCCGGCGAAGAACGCCGTGATGCGGCGCACCGTATCGAGAATCGTCTTGAGCTTGGCCAGGCCAAGGGTGTCGATGCTCGAACCCTCGTGCTGAAGCGGGGTGAGGAAGGGCAGGCCGTCTATGTATCCGGTGGTGGGGAAATTCTCCTCGAAAAGGAGAATGAGTCGCATCTCCTCCGTTATCTGGAGGCGCTTCTGTATAGTGCTGCGGCTGGTGCTGAACTCCTCCTGCGCCACCCTCTCGGCGGCGTAGTCGGTCTTGCACTTGGCCGATATTATCTCTCTAACTTTGTCGAAGCCCAGCTTGGCCTCGAGCCTTTCGTTTGTCATTTGCCTTGAAGCTTAAGTTTCAGGGTGTTTATCGTATCTATCCTGGTTATGACGCTCTGCTGCACGAAACTTATGTTTCCAGTCTCCTCGGAAACGACGATTACGTCGGCGTCGCATTCCTCGGATATGCCTATCGCCGCCCTGTGGCGCATGCCGTAGGAGGCGGGAAGGTCGAGGCGGTCGGTGAGCGGAAGCGTACAGCGGGCCGCGATTATGCGGTTGTCTCCTATCACCATGGCCCCGTCGTGCAGGGGTGAGTTCTTGAAAAATATGTTCTCTATGAGGCGCTCGCTGATGCGGGCGTCAACCGCATCGCCGGTGGCGATGATGCTTTGCAGGTTGTCCCTGCGGCGGATAACTATCAGCGCACCGACCTTGTGGGCGCCCATGTACTCCACTGCGGACACGAGGCCCGAAAGGGCGTCGGACTCGAGGTCTTCGGCCTCGCGGCTGCGCAGAAGCCTCTTGACCAGGGTGTTGTTGCCCGCCGTGCGGCCAATGTTGTTGAGGAAACGGCGTATCTCGGGCTGGAAGATGATGATTATGGCCAGCGCACCCACGTCGAGTATGGCGCCGAGCATCGCAGAGGTCATCTTCATGTTGAGGGCGGTCGCAAGCACGCGCACCACCAGCAGGATGATGATCGCTATGAATATGTTCATCGCGCTGGAGCCGCGTATCCATCGGAAAATGACGAAAATAACCGCAGCCACCAGCAGTATGTCGACAAGGTCGACCAAGGTGAAGTGTAAAAATCCCAGTGACATATATATCGGATACAAATATACGGATATTCTTTTTTTTTTATTAATTTTACAAACGTAAACCACAACAATCACTATGAGTTCATTCATCGTAGAAGGTGGCCACCGCCTGAGTGGCAGCATAGCTCCACAGGGGGCCAAGAACGAGGCCCTGGAGGTCATAAGCGCCGTGCTGCTCACGTCGGGCAGCGTCACAATCAGCAACATACCCGAAATACTGGACGTACGCAACCTCATCGCCCTCCTGGAAGGAATGGGCGTACGGGTGGAGCGCCACGCCAAGGGAGAATATACTTTTACAGCCGACAGAATCAACGAATTCTACGTTGCAAGCGCGGAATTCGTGGAGAAGTGCGCCAAGCTGCGCGGCTCCGTAATGGTGGTGGGCCCGCTGCTCGCCCGCTTCGGCCTCGCCTACTTCCCCAAGCCGGGCGGTGACAAGATAGGCCGCCGCAGGGTGGACACCCACATCGACGGTTTCATCCGCCTCGGAGCCGACTGCTCGTACGACACCTCAAAACGGGCATACAAGCTCAGCTCGCAGGGACGGCTCGAGGGCAGCTACATGCTGCTTGACGAAGCTTCGGTCACAGGCACCGCCAACATCGTGATGGCCGCCACGCTCGCCAAGGGCACCACCACCATATACAACGCAGCCTGCGAACCGTACGTGCAGCAGCTCTGCCGCCTGCTGGTGAGGATGGGAGCCAAGATCGAGGGCATCGGCTCCAACCTTCTCACAATCACCGGAGTAGACGAGCTCCACGGGGCGGTCCACCGCGTTCTTCCCGACATGATAGAAGTAGGTTCGTTCATCGGAATGGCCGCCATCAACCAGAGCGAAATCACCATCAAGGACGTTCATTACCAGGAACTTGGCATCATCCCGGAGAGCTTCCGCCGCCTGGGCATCAGGCTCGAGCAGAGGGGCGACGACATCTGGATTCCGGCTCAGGAAAGCTATGTGATAGAATCTTTCATCGACGGCTCCATAATGACGCTCGCCGACGCACCCTGGCCCGGGCTCACCCCCGACCTTCTGTCGGTCATGCTGGTCACTGCGGTGCAGTGCCGCGGCAGCGTGCTGATTCACCAGAAGATGTTCGAAAGCCGCCTGTTCTTCGTCGACAAGCTGATAGACATGGGCGCCCAGATTATCCTGTGCGACCCTCACCGGGCTGTCGTCATCGGCCACGACCACCGCGTCACCCTGAAGGCCAGCAGGCTCGTTTCGCCCGACATACGCGCGGGTATCGCCATGCTGCTCGCCGCCATGTCGGCCAAGGGCACGTCCACGATAGACAACATCGAACAGATAGACCGCGGCTACGAAGACATCGACGGACGCCTGAACGCCCTCGGAGCGCACATTATCCGCAAATGACGCTGTCATTCCATGAATTACAATAAGTTTTTCTCCGATGACGTACCCTCCTTCATGCGGTCACCCGTGAGGGAAATCTTCCGCAAGGTGGACCTGGCGGCCATCTACTCCTTTGCCGGGGGGTACCCAGACGCGGCCACCTTCCCCGTGGCCGACATAGAAAGGCTGTCTGCGCTGGTGCTGGAAAAGTACGGCACCAAGGCGCTGCAGTACGGGGCCACGCAGGGCGTTCCGGAACTACGGGGCGTCATCGCCCGCAGATATGGCGTTCCCGTTGACAATGTGCAGATTACAACGTCCTCCCAACAGGGCATCGACGTCTGTTCACGCATCTTTCTCAACCCCGGCGACACGGTCCTTACCTCCGCTCCCACCTACCTCGGAGCCCTTCAGTCTTTCAAGTCTTACAGGGCGCGGGTGATTACCATGGATGACAGACCGGAAACCGTCCGGCCGAAATTCTGTTACGTAATACCGGACTTCCAGAATCCGAGCGGAGAGACCATGACGCTCCGCGAGCGGCAGGAACTGGTGGAACTCGCTCGCCGTGAAGACTTTATCATAATTGAAGACAGCCCGTACAGGGAACTCAGATACAGCGGGGAAAGCGTCCCTGCGATCTACTCGCTGGCGCCGGAAAGGACCCTCCACCTGGGGAGTTTCTCCAAGGTTTTCGCTCCCGGATTCCGCCTTGGCTGGATTCTCGGCCCGACGGAACTGCTGGAGCAAATCTACATCTGCAAGCAGAGCCTCGACCTCTGCCCCCCTGTGTTCGACCAGTACCTGGCTGCGGAATTCATGGGCAGCGGGGCGCTGGACGCCAACCTTGCCGGAAGCATAGAATTGTATCGCAGCAAGCGCGACCTGCTGCTCGGCCTGTTGGAGAAATACATGCCGGAAGGCGTAAGCTGGACCCGCCCCGAAGGAGGCCTGTTCCTTTTCCTTACCCTCCCGGAATCCATTGATACCGTGGCACTTTACGACAAGGCTCTGGCCGCCGGAGTGGCCTATGTCGCCGGCTCTTTCTTCTACCCAGACGGCAGTCACCGCAACACCATGAGGCTGAACTTCTCCTTCCTCGACGCTTCACGCATGGAGGAGGGAGTCAGGATTCTTGCTTCCGTAATCAGGGGCTGACAGAAGGGCCGCTACCTCAGAAG
>CAMOGR010000196.1 GCA_946614205.1 uncultured Bacteroidales bacterium
AAGATCGGGCAACTCTCCGGCACCCACCACCCAGCCCTGCCATTCGTGGGGGTCGTAAACCATCATAAACTGGTCCCAGTCGGAGAAGATGGGGAGTGCGGTTCTTCCTTCAGCGTTGGTCAGGGAGGCGAAAGAAATTTGATTACCCGGCTCGAAGCTCAAAGATTTCCCATCGGAGCAGGCATCCGACTGGAACGGCACCAGAAAACGGGCACCGCCGAACGCGCGTATCATTTCGTCTTCGTACCCGTGAACAGTCTTCTCCTTGCCTTCATAATTGGCGCGCCAATGAAGCTCCTGCTGCAGCAGAGTGAGCGCCCGGATGTAATCCGGATTGGACACGGGGGCCTCGCCGGGGCCGTATTGAGGCTTACTGATGAACTCTTCTGGCCTGCAAAGGCTCCAGTCCCGGCCGTCGTTGATGACTGCGTACCGTGCGCCATTGTCGTAGAATTCGTTGCCCAGGAAGGGATAGATGTCGTTTTGTCCGATTTCGCGGACCTGCCAGACGTGCATCTGCTGCATATGGTAATCGAGGGCAGCGTCTGCAAATTCCTTTCGGGAGAAAAGGAAGAAGCCTCCACTCTTGTCGAGCGCAGGAAGGAGGGTGGAGTTGTCGATGAGCGTGTAGATCGCCGGCAAAGCCATAAGTTTCCGGCAAAGGACACGGCCGAGCTTTGCGACCCCGGCCTCGAAGACGTCCTTGCGGCTGGTTGTGTCGTTGTAGAATTCGTCAAAGAGACCTTTTCGGATTACATCCTGCGCCTGGCGGAGTACGAGAATCGTATCTTCTACGTCAAGTGTATCGATGTCTTCCCAGACATCGTCATCAAAGAGTCTGGGGACAATGTCTCCGCAGAGTTCCTTTTCGTGTTGCACATTATCAGCCATCAGTTTATAATTTTATACAAATATAATTATTTTCAACCTTCATCACTCACGCTGCGTGGGCGCAGACGGACTGCAACCCGTAGCAACTAATTTTTTAAAAAGATTATCTTTGCAGTTGCGATGACAAAAAAAGAAAGATACGCCGGCATAGTCGGATGGTTCCGGGCCAATGTGCCTGTGGCTCAGAGCGAGCTGTCGTTCTCCGACCCTTATCAGCTCATAGTTGCGGTGGTGCTGTCGGCACAGTGTACCGACAAGCGGGTGAACATGGTGACTCCTGAACTGTTCCGCCGCTTCCCCACCCCGCAGAAGCTGGGAGCCGCAAGCGTAGAGGAGATCCTGGAACTGATCCACAGCTTATCGTACCCCAACAGCAAGGCCCGCCACCTGCAGGCGCTCGGGCGCAAGCTCTGCGAAGACTTCGGAGGCGAGGTTCCCGGCACGGTGGAGCAGCTGATGACCCTGCCCGGGGTAGGCCGCAAGACAGCCAACGTAGTGGCTTCCATTGTGTTCGACGAACCTGTAATCGCCGTTGACACTCACGTTTACCGGGTGAGCCACCGTCTTGGCCTGTCCAATGGAAAGACCCCCTACGACGTGGAGAAGGACCTGGAGAAGAACATTCCGCAGGAGTTCCGGGCCACCGCGCACCACTGGCTGATTCTGCACGGGCGCTACACCTGCACCGCACGCTCACCCAAATGCGACGCCTGCGGCATTGCGCCCTGGTGCAGCTACCGTTCCCACAAGCTTCCGAAATAGTCCAGAATCGTATCCTGCTCCCGCAGACCGCAATGGTGCGGGCCGTCGAAGAATTCGGTCCGCAGCAGCCCTGCGGGAGCCCCTTCCGAGGCGTATATCTCCTGCATGCGGGCGAATGCCTCACGAACCTGAGCCTCCGGGAACAGGCGGTCGGAGGTGCCGTTCAGGAACAGGAACGGCTTGGGTGCCAGCCACTTGGCTATATCGGGAAAATCGTAACGCTCGCGCAGTGCGGGAATTATCATCGAATAGTCCGACGCCGTGGGAGGCTGAGCCTGCGTACGCTTGAGGGTCATCCAGCACAGGGCGGCACCGGCTTTAATCTGCGGGCAGAACGCTCCAAGCAGCCAGGCGCGGTGAGCTCCCATCGACCAGCCGAAGCAGCCCACACGGGAAGCGTCGACAAAGGGCAATGAAGACAAAAGGCGTGCTGCGGCAGCATCTTCGTTGAGCGTCTGTTCCGCCCACACGACGCCGCTCCTTGCAAGGCTGTCGTAAACCTCCCGCTGCCCCTCGTACACAGCCTGCTTGACCTTACGGATATCCCCCGACGGCTCGCTTCCGAAGCGTATCCTGCTCCAGCGACGGCACAACGGCGTGCTGCGGGAGCCCCAATACAAGGCGTCCGGCACGATTACGACATAGCCTGCGGCTGCCAGGCGGTCGGCCAGAAACACGCCGTCGAAGCCTTCAGCGACCCATTGCTGCGCCGACGCCCTGATGTGCCCAGGGGCAGACGCCATGGGACGCACAAGCTTCTCCTTTCCTATGTCGAAGCGGGCGCCATGGTCGTGCAGCAGCACAAGCGCAGGGCACGGAGCCGCTGCATCTGCCGTATCCGGCACCAGCAGAAAGGACTGCACCCGCTCCTCGCCGACGGCATTGTATTCTATCAACTTACAGACGTAGCCCTCCCGCTGCTCCGTGGCGAGCACCTCCGTATTTGGTTCGACGGAAGACCAGAGCCTGAGGGGCAACGACGCTATCAGCAACAGAAGGAAGGCGTGCATGGCGGCTGTCAGTATCCAAGACGCTCCAGGGTCTGAACCGCATCGGGAACGGTCCGGGGCGCATCCGGGCTGCGGAGGCCCTTGTCCAGAAGGTACTGCAGGGTAATGTCGGAGCGGTTGGTGAAAAACCCGTCGGAGCGGGCGGTCTGCTGCTCCATCTGCTCCAGGGAATCGAAGGAATAGGGATGGTTGAGCATGCCGGCTTCCCGCACCAGAGCGGCCTGCCATTCCTGGTTGAGCTCTGCGTAATTATTTGGTTCTCCTGAAATTGAGGGGCCGCTGATGGAGGCGCCGTTCGCCTTGGCCCAATTCAGGATCGCACGGAAGCCCTCCGGCGTGTCGAGGTTGCCGCCGGGGATGTCGCCCGGGCACGGGGGCCACAGCAGGAAGCACATGGGAAGACGCCCCCCGAAGACGGCGTAAGCGCGCCGCAGGGACTCTGTGGAGAAGGTCTGGAGTATGACCTTTCCGGCTGTCCTGCCAACCTGAACCTTGCCGTCCCGGTAGAATTCCTTCTGTTCTGCGGGACTGGTGATGATGTTCCAGCCGGTGGCGTCAAGGACGTCATACACACGCTGTTCCATATCGGCCGGATTCACCTGGGGCTCCTTGAATTCGATGTAGATGCCCGGACGGTGCCCGCTGTCGCAAGGGTCGGGTTCGTATGCCTGCGAGAAGTCGTAAGCAATGATTTCCATATATTTGCCGTCTTCGGGAGCGGCAGCGCGCAGTTGCGCAAGCGTCTTACCCTCGCAAGAAGGTTTTAGACAGTACGGAAGAATGCGGCGGCCCGACTCGTCGCGGCGCAGCCTCTTTCCCTCGGCGTATGCTATCTGGTCCTGAAGTGCCGATACGTACTGGCTCCCGGCGTATGCGGCGCGGGCGCGGGACGGGTTGGCGGCATTGAACCAGCTGCCGGCATCGAGGGTGAGCAACTCGGCGTAGTAGTACGACGCTGCGTGGTAGGGGTCGAAGGAAGCACGGTCGGCGGCAAGCTGCGAGTCGGCGTCTTCGGGGCTGAACCCGAGGGAGATGTACAGGTCGCGGCGGGTTGCGGGGACTCCGGCTCCGAAGACCTCCTCGATGTCGGTGGTGCGGGTGAGATTCTCGTCGTGGTTGGCAAGGATCACTCCGTCCTTGGTACACTGGAGATCCGACTCAAGGTAATCGGCCCCCATTTCGCGCGCCCAGCGCCAGGCGCTCTCGGTCTCCTCGGGAGCCCAGTAGGTAGAACCCCGGTGAGCCATCACGGCATATTGCGGGACATTTTGGTTGACAGCGATTTCGGGCTCCTGGGAGCAGGCTGCCGCCGCTGCAAGGGCCAGCGCCAGTGTAGGGAATATGGATTTTGGTTTCATGCTATGTGGTTTATCGGAAACAAATATACGATTATTCTCATTCAAAACCGCTCGCCAGGCATTTTTGGGCAAAGGCATCCGCTTCCTTTTCTTTGAGGGCATACGCCGAAGCCGGTCTGCAGCTGGGACTCGGGCGCTTCCTTGTGAGCGTCGGCGTGTCAAGCATCGCCCTTAAAGACATCGGAGTGAGCGTAGGAGCGGGAATCAGCTTCTAACGGTTCGAGCGAAACTTTACCAGCCTTGACAATTATCCGTGATGCGCCGCCGAGATGGGCATGTGCCTCCTCGCGGGGGACGAAGAACACCTTGAGCGCCGCCGAGCTGGGGAAACGGTTGAAGTAAGGGTCTACGGTAAGATAATACTCTATTGAGCGCACCTGACCGCTGCGGCGCAGGCCCCAGTCGTACTCGAGTATCCGCTGCACGACGCGCGGAAGGACCCTGATGCCGAAACGCCCGTCCCTGAGCTCCACGAAAGCCACCGCGTGAAGCTTCGGGCTCTTGTCGGCGGCCTCCTCGCGCTGGAGGGGACTGCTCTTGTGAGAGATGCTTATGTGCCTGCCGTACCGGGAGTTGATGTCATCCATCAACTGCCTGAACACCCGCCCGTGCGCGGAAGTGTCACGTATCCCTTTCAGGCCAATCAAGTAGTGAATCATCTCATGAATCAGCGTATCCTGCACCTCCTGTTCGGGCAGGTCGAGCCTGGTGCTGATGAATATGCGGAAGTCGTACAGTTCCTCCCGGCCCAGGAGTCCGCGCCGGCGACGCTTGTAGCGCAGGATGCCGACGTAGCCTTTGGCCTTGCTCAGGAGTATGGGTACGCGGGGCAGCTCCCCTTTGAATATCAGGGCGTTGTACTCGTCAAACTTCTGCAGGAGGTAGTCTTGGGTGGGCCTCATTCTGTACGAATCTCAAGTTTTTGATGCCAGTAGCGACATCCTACAGCACCTGGACGCAGACGGGAGCGGGCAGGCGTATGCCGCGGCCGGTGGGAATGAGGGCGCCGGAAGCCTGGTCGATGGAGTACAGTTCGACGGTGCCGGAGTCCCGGCACGCGCAGAGGAGCCAGCGTCCGTCGGGCGTTATTGCGAAGTTGCGGGGATGTACGCCGGTGCGGCGATAGCCCTCGGGGGTTACCAGCCCGGTGGCCGGATCGACCCGGAATGTCGATATTCCGTCCTCTTTCAGCCGATGTGAAGTGTACAGCCGGCGGCCGTCCGGGCTGAAGTGCAGGTCGGCACTGCCGGAGCCCTCACCGCCGTATGCGAGCAGCGTCTGCACGGGGCTAAGTTTACCGTCCAAATAGCTGAATACCACCAGCTTGTCCGAAAGCTCGCAGAGCAGGTAGACATAGCGGCCGTCAGGGCTGAATACCATGTGACGGGGGCCGTACCGGAGGCTGTCGGCGTTCTGCCAGGCTATCGTGTGGGCGCCCAGCGGAGAGTCGCCGGAAAGCCGTTCGAAGCGATGCACGCAGTCGCTTCCAAGGTCGGCGGCAAAGATGTAACGGCCGTCGGGAGAAAGCACTGCGCAATGCAGATGAGGGTCGGAGCCCCGGGAGGAAGCCGGCTGCCGGGCACCGGCGTCCGGAGCCCATTGCCGGGTCTGAGGGCCGACGGTTCCATCCGGCAGGACTTCGAAGGAACTGATGCTTCCGCCTGTGTAGTTGGCGGTGACGATGGCATCTCCTGTGTAGAGGATATTGCAGGGGTCCTCCCCTCCTGCAGGTATCGGCGCAGATGACGTGAGGGTGACGGAGGGGGCCCCGTCAAGCAGGATGTCGAAGGAACTCACGCCCTGGCGCCCATCGGAGAATTCATTGACGCAGAATGCTTTGACGGTCTTCTCACAGACATCGTTGCTGCGAGCGCTTATGCCGCTTCTGCTGTCGGCGCCGTCGGCAAGGATGAGGTATGAAGGATTCCCGCAGGCAGCGGTGTCGAGCAATTCCGACCGGCCGGAAAACGGATCGAACGAATACAGGTAGACCCCGTGCGAACCGGTGCCTTCGGTATACGTTCCGACGAGGAGGGTGAGCGGAGCCTGACTTGCGCCGCAGGAGAGCGCGACGGCGGCCGATGCCAGCATGGCCGCGAAGCTTACGGTGGACGGTGCTTTCATATCTGGACAAATGTAGCGAAATTCCGGCGATTATTTCTAAATTAGCAGCTTGTATGAAGAAAGTTCTGTTATGGATAGCAGGCATCCTTGCTGCGCTCTGCGTGGCTGTCGCCTGCATTTGGGGAGGCGAACTTGCCTCCATCAAGACCATCGAATCCGTCGGTGGCAACCAGTACCTGTACAAGATGGAATACAAGGCCCGCTACGACCTCGACGACCTCATCAGCCGCGACATCGACTCCAACGCCAAGTTGCTCGAATATGTCGTCTCGCGCATCGGAAAGGGCATCCCCATCAAGATCAGCAGTTCCCAGGTGGCAGACGAGAACGGAAACCTCAACACCTTCAACTGCACCAGTTTCCAGGCATCCGACGCCAGCGGCGACGGCTACCTGTTCGGACGCAACTACGACTATTTCAAGGCCCCCGTGCTCGTAACCGAGTCGCACCCTTCCAAGGGCTACGCTTCCATCGCAGTCAGCGACATGTCCCACCTCGGATACAAGCTCGACAAACTTCCCGAAGGGTTCATGGGCAAGGTCAACTGCCTTGCGTCGATATATGCACCTGTCGACGGCATCAACGAAAAAGGGCTCTGCACGTCCATCATGGCCCTCCCCAAGCAGCCCTCCCAGCAGGAGACCGGCAAGCACAAGGTCGGCACTACGGTCATCATGCGCCTCTGGCTTGACCGCTGCGCCACCGTCGACGAGGCCCTTGAGCTCGCCTCCGGCCTCGACATTAGGCATGATGCCACTGTCGGTTCCGGCTATCACTACATGATTGCCGATGCCAACGGCAACGCCGCCGTGCTCGAATTCGACCGCACCGACGGCTGGAAGAGCATGGTCGTCCGCAAAGGTGACGACGCCGACTTCATGCTGGTCACCAATCACTTGCTATCTCCCAAGTTCTACACCGAAGAGCCCGACGAGTATGTCGGCAATCCCCACAGCAAAAGCTGGTGGAGATACAGCGTCGTGAAGGACTACCTCACCGCGCGCAACGGGTCCATTACCCTCGAAGAGGCCCAGGAATGCCTCTCACTCGTCCACTGGGCCGACTTCGTCTGGGACAACGGCACCGTCGAGGATACCGTTTTCAGCAACGTCTACGACCAGCAGGACCTCTCCCTGACCCTCCGCGCCTGGAACGACTACGGCACCAGCCATCGCTTTGAGTTGTAACATTTTGGGTACCAAGCGATACAACATAAAAAAATAATACCTACCTTTGTTGCAATTGCCCAATTTTGGGCCAAATTGCAACCGCCGCCCTTATGGGCCAGCTTAAGAACTAACAATTAACACTATAACGCAATGAAAAAAACAATTTACGAAGTCCCCGGAACACGCATCCTGGAGGTCAGGGTCGAGGGGATGATTAATGCTTCACAGCAGAATGGAACTGCGCCAGCCCAGATGTCAGTTCATACAGCAGATGAATGGGGCGAGTGGGAATAAAAAGGACGAGGAATTATGAAAAAGATTTACACCCTGTTTGCTCTTGCAGCAATTACAATGGCCTCCTGCACAACAAAGCAAGACCTCGAGCCTGCAAAGACTCAACCCGAGATCGGCAAAGTAACTCTCCATGCAACTATGCCCGCCTTTACGTCAACCAAGGCAGAAGTCGCTGATGACGGAATCTTCAGCTGGTCCGCCAATGACGAAATTGCGGTTGAATACTCTGATGGCACCAACTCTCAGTATATTACATTTACCTGCAGCGATGCCGCCAACGGGACTTTCACTAACAAAGATGAAATTCCTGCCGGATACTCTTTAGCAACGGACGGCAAAGTCGCCTACTACCCTGTGAGTTATCGCGGGACTGTCGAGAACCAGGCTTTCGAGTCCCTTGATGCCGCAAAGAAGGGCTTCCAGATGAGTGCAACTCTCGAAGGAGGCAACCTTAAATTCGCCCACGACAATGCTCTCCTGAAAGTTACCGTTAACAACATCCCTTCATTTGCGAAGAAACTCTCGGTCGGCGGAGTTAATATTACCCTTGACGCGACCGGAGACGTCATCGCCTACGTCCCCCTGGCTCCAGCAGCAGCTGCAAAGATGACTGTGGCCGTGACAGAAGGAGAAAACACCATCATATCGAAGACAACAGGAAATGCTGTAGCCATAGAGGCGGCGAATCTCTATCCCCTGAAAGCATTGGAGATTGGACCGGTGGTCGACCTCTTGAATTATGCAAGTTCATGGGATGCCGCATACATCTATCTGTTTAGCGATAGCTCGGCATATGATACTGAATGGGCCAACTTGTCGACTGTAATGAAAAAATACAATGATGGTACATATGATCACTATTACAGAATCCTCCCTTCTGGAGCTTTGGGAAAAACGTATGACGCCATTGTGTTTAATTCCTCTGACGATCAATACCGTATAAGAACCCGTTTGACCATCGAGCAAGAGACGCAGTATTCAGTCAGTATTAAGGAAGGTCTCCGTAAAATCGGCGACCAGTCCCATAGGCTCATTATACGCGACGAAGCTCTTGGCACTGACAAAGATAGCAATCCTGATACATATCTATACATCAAATCTATTACTGGTGTTGATGGTACTGGATTCACAGGTTCATGGGAATCTGACGACACTAAGGCAATTGGCTGGTTTATCGGAAAACGAAATGGCTCAGCTTCCGGCCGTTATTTCTATTTCAACACTGACGAGCTGAAGAATTATCTTGGGTATTGGTTTGTTTTTGAATACACCATGTATAAAGAAGATGACCATTCAGATCAGTGGCGCGCTTCTTACAATAACGACCTTAGCCTCGGTTATCAGAATTATTTGCATCTAGGATGCTATTACGACGGCAGTGATTGGAAATTCTACAACGATACCGACTTTGACTCTCAAATGTCAGAGTAAGTCTAAGTTATTAACTAACAAACACCTTACAGCTATGCACTGTGAGGTGTTTTTTTATTACTTGGGACTGCAGCTGATGCCTGTCTGTCTAACTGTTTTGCAAACCATCCTGTTCAATCACCACGAAGATATTGCAGTAATCGGTTATCTGGTAAACAATACTTCACAAATCCCGCACACAGGCGATTCGTGAGTTATTGTTTACCGAGGGAATTACAACTGTTTTTACCGTGTGCGGAACCGACCTTTTTGCACCCGGAAGGGCCTGAATACAGCAGTTCGGGTGTAAAACAGCCTGTTTTGCACCCGAACGTTGACTTCTGAAACCCCAAGGCCTATAGTTCGGCCACTTGCTCCAGCGAAAGGCCTGTGGTTGAAGAGATTAACTCGGCAGATAACCCGATCTTCTTCAGTTCCAGGGCGATAGCTTTTCTTTCTTCGGCTTTGCCTTCGGCGATTCCCTCGGCGATGCCTTCCGCCTTACCTTCGACCTTGCCCTCTGCGATTCCTTCCGCCTTACCCTCGGCCATCCCTTCCGCCTTCCCCATGTTGTAAGCAGTGCGCTTTTCGCTGCGGGCGTCCACGTCGGCCATCAGTTCCCGGAGATATTTGAGTTGCATTTTCTCGTCCATGGCAGCAAACTTACACAATTCGAACAACTTTTCCAAGCCGCTGCCGACGTATTTCCGTGGCATCTCTTTCATGCCGCCGATATTCTTGATGGCATAGAACAGCAGTTCCGCGTCATCATCGATTTCTTCCAGTCTCTTGGTCAGCTTCGGGAGTTCCACCGTGACATAATGCAGATTCTCCGAGAAAACGATTGACGAGTCAGCGAGGTTGACGAGAGAGTAATAGTTAATCAGGTTCATGTTGCTCTCGATGCCATCGAGAATGAAGTCCGAAATACCGATGACGTACACAGGATTGAACCTGTAGGAGTCCGCCCCGAACTTGACCTTGTTGTAGATGGGTATAGTGGAGTAGAATATCATCCTGTCGTTTAGGTCATCCTTGTGCCTGTACTGCATCTCGATGATGATTTCTTCATCCTTCGAAGTCTTGCAGGAGACGTCGAAAACCGAGGCGCGGGCATTCTTCCTCAGCCTCGGGTGCACGGGGTTAATGAGGGTCACGGACTCGATGCCACGCTGTGGGAGGATAGCCTGGACGAGTTTGAGCAGAAGGTCTTCGTTGCCTTCCGTACCGAAGATAAGGTGGAAGGCAAAGTCGAGGCGCAGGCACGCTGCTGGCAGTTTCACGTGCTGCAAAGATGAAAACGAAGAACGGGATTCCGGGGGTAGTTTACAATTTTTTAAAACTTCTTAAAAAATGCTCTTACGAGTCTGTCAGAACTCATACAGATTCAGTCCTGTCTCCTCGTCGAAACGGCGACCGAGTTGTGCGCCGGGGAAAGATTCGACGTACAGTTCACACGCCCCGTTGATAACTGCACTGAGGAGGTGGCCGCCGATACAGCTGTAATCGCGCCGTCCGGCTGTGACGTGCAGATGCAGATAAGGAACTCCATCCTTGGTGGAAATGTTCCCAGTGAGATTCGTGATTTCCATCTGTTCGGAAAAAGCCTTGTCGACATATTTTTTAGTTGCGGGGTCCAGGAAACGGAAGGTGGCTTCGCCAATGGCGCCGATTCCGGAAACGACCCCTGCACGAATCCTTTTCTCCTGGCAGAAAGACTGCAGGGCTTTAACTATTTCGACATGGTTGTCAATGCTCAGGACATATTTCCCTTCTGAAACTTCAAGATACTTATACATGGCGATACGATTTCAATTATTAACTTTCAAAGGTAGGAATTTTCCTGCTTCGCTGCAAAAACTCGGTCTTCGCCTGCCGGGCTCGCCGATGAGGCCCGGATCTCGGTAAAATATATGTCACTGTATTGCGTGGGAGGTCAATTAGTGATTTAAATCCGGGGTTTAAAGCGGGGGTTTAGGCCACTATATCGCCTGTTAGTAAGATTTATGAATTATTATTTACCGTATTTACTGCCAGATTCTGAAGAGGCGCATATAATTAACAAAAAAGCCGCCGGAATTTTCATCCGACGGCTAAAATAAAACAGATAGTTCTACGGAATTATTACTCCGCTGAGGATACCGTAACTTGCCTGTCCTGAAGCGACACTGGAAACGGTGTAAATTTTTATCTCTCCTCCGTGAGCGCCAAGTTCATCAATAGCAAATTTTAGTTCCACTTCAATGCTGCCATCGCTGTTTGCGACCGATTTGAGTTCGTAGGAACTTGACAGACCATTGATATCGGCATTAGAGACTCCAGCCTTGGAATGGTAAACAAGGATATCGTGTTTCCCGCCGTCCTCTCCATATAGTAATTCATCTGCTCCGGCATAAAGCCAATGAGAAGTATCCCAACCTGTTGTCGCATTGTTGTCTGTATCAAAATAGACTCTGAAATAACGCCATCCGCTGGTTGTGTCGAAGGTAACACCACTTCCCGGGGTCATTTTATGATAAAGGAATAAGCTGGTCCCGTCAGAATATGCCTTTAGAAGTGATACATTTCCATTTGATTCTGTATTTGAATTTCCGCTCACCTCCGCCCAGTCGGCAAATGTGCCGTCAATACTTATCTGGGGCTCAGAAGGCCTTCCGGAAAGAAGATACAGGTCAGCACTCTCTGCAGCCACGATAAAGAACTCTGTGGCACTGTCGGAGAAGGTAAGAGTTGAGCTGTTGGTATTCCAGTTATCCTTATCAACGATATACATGTCGCTAATGGTTTGGCCAGAAATGAGAGATGTGGGATATTCGATGAAATAATATTTGCTCCCTGCAATAATCTCAGTATCACTTATGACTGTTCCGGGCCAAGATGCCGTGTTTAATGCGGAGCAACGAAAACAAAGTTCATTCTTTACCGGGCTGTCAGAGCGGAAGTAAAGCTTTGCACGACTCTCCTCAACAGTTACGCTATTATTGCTTGGATCATAAGTGAAGAATAAAACAGTTGCACCGTCACCACCCAAGTTAAAAGAATAGTTGTTGTCACCATTATTAGGATCGCCAATCCAATCGGTTTCGGCATGCACAACCTTGTACTCAATTGTAGGATAGCCGGCGGGAACGGACACTTCGCTCTTGTAGGTGCCATTCGCTTGCTTTATCATAGGGTTGGCTGATTTATCCCATCCATTGAAAGTTGCGGCAATGGAATACCTGATATCGTCCATCCAGGCATCGATATCGTGAGTGGTGGGATCGAATGAAATATGCAGGGTTCCGGTATGAGGGATTTCGTATGTATAATTATCACTCCCGCCGTCCTTGCCCCATGACTCGTCCCATTTATGGTCCTTGGCAACCTTGAACTGTATATTGATACCCACAAGAGAGGAGGGAATCGTGTAGTTCTTCAGGAAAGTGCCGTCATCCTGCTTGACCATGTCATTCGCGGTTTCGCTGGGAACCCAAGAAGCTCCGAAAAGAGAATAATCGTCACCTGCAATTGTGTATGCATCGGATTCAATGTAGGCGTTCACGACCTTAGTAGAGGGATCGAAGGTAATCACGAGCGTTCCTTTCTTCACATTAATCTTGTAGTTCTCAGATGGCCAGGCTTCACCAAAACTACGTCCCTTCAAAACCTTGAATTCAATCGGACCGATTTCGGTTCCGGTGAGCTGATAGGTCTTGCGATAGGTGCCGTCGGCCTGCTTGACCATGTCGTTGGCAGAATCGTCCTGATTCCAAGAAGAGCCAAACACTTCTATGGGGGAGCCGGCAACCGTATAGATCTCTGCTTCTTTGGTCATCTTTACATTTATCGCCCTGTATTGGCCCTTCGCAAACGTAACCCCGCTTTTAACGTAAGTGTAGTTTGTGAAATTGTCATAGTTGGCCGTAAGGGTGTAGGTGTCAGCCGCGGCGGAGTTGTTTCTGAGAGCGACATAGAACTCTGAAGTGGCGCTTGACGGGGTGACGACGATGTCTCCGTAAACGGGAGTGTAAGAATCATCGGAAACGGCATAAGACTTTACCAGTTTCCCGCTCGCTGCAGAGATGGTGAGAGATTTGACATCACGGAGACTGTTGTCAGAGCTGTCGAAGATGGTGAACTTCACTATTGCCTGCTGGTTGACGAATTCGGCATCGGAGGTTTTGAGGTTCTCTCCGTTGATGGCGCTGACGGTCACGGTAGCGGTGGCATAGTCGAAATTCTCGGCGATGCCTGCAAGGGTGCCTGTCTGGCCCTCATAGCTCCAGGTCTCGCGGGGGAAAATGAGGTCGAGTTTGTCGCCGACGGAAACTCCGGTGAGTGTCACGGTGCCGGTGAGGGAAGCATCGGCCGAGCCTGTGGTGAGTGGAGTCAAAGTGCCGATTGCCGTGGCAGAGCCATTTTTGCATACTTTGACCACATCGCTTGCGCCCCATGTGGCGTTGATGTTCTTACCAGCTTCCTCAAGAGCCTTTGTGGCGAGTTTGGACGCATTTACGGAAAGGGTGTAGGTCTTGCCCCCTGCGGGGACTGCGGTGTCGGTAGGATTCTCTTTGTTACAAGAGACAAGCGCTGCACAGAAGACTGTGGCTAAAAACAGTGATGCTTTTCTCATAATCAGGTCCTCCGAGATTAAATCCATTCTTCTTCATCGCCGCCTGCATAGGCAGAACGTGTGGCTGATACTACGGAATTCTCCAGAATCCGTCCCTCGACTCTCACGCTGATTATACGTGTGGAGGGCACTTCGTAAATTGTTTTTTTCATATCGTTATAGTGTTAATTCTTCGCTTCAGTTTTGCCCATAAGGGCGGTTGGCCGTTACAACTTTATACCCTTTAAGCTACTAAGTTAGATGATTATTCAAATAAAATGAAACAACATCATAAAGAAAAGGTTTCGATTAATTTCGTTTTGCTTGTTGTCGTTTCACATGCGGTCATAATTAATTGGCCCATAAGGGCGGCAAACGCTTGTGCAGGGCTGCTTTCAACCCTTTGTACGAATGATTATGCGATTTAATCGACGGGGCATGAGTACATGCCGGTACATCAAATGCCAGTATGCCACCAACAGGACATAATCCGGCACGTTGGCAGCAAAACAGGGCGGAATCACTGCCAACGGGACAAAAAAAGGCACGTCAGCGACGGTGCTGCCGTGCCTCGTGTCAGCCATTCAGGCCCAATCTGTATGTCAGGAAGGAATGCTCTGCTAACTGATACCGCGCTGCCGCTTTATGGTCTCGTAGGCCTCCTGAATCTGGCGGAACTTCTCTGCCGCCGCTTTTTGGACTTCCGGTCCCAATGTCGCAACCTTGTCGGGGTGATTCTTCATGGCCATCCGGCGGTAGGCGCTCTTGACTTCGTCATTGGAGGCGGACGGTGAAATCTCCAGCACCGCGTAAGCAGAGTCGGTATCTTTGTAGAACATTGATATTACAGACGATGCATCTGAAGAGGTGAGTCGGATGGCAGATGCAATCGCCTCAAGGACCGACTTTTCCTGACGGCTGAAGTCGCCGTCGGACGCAGCAATCTGTGCAAGATAATGAAAGAGCTGCAGGCGCTGGGAGTAATTCATATTGTCGGCAATCTGGCTGCCGACGGTGTAAAGGTTGAGGTCCTTGCCCTCCATCTCGCGCAACAGGCGTTCAGCCTGAGGTACAGCCTGCTCGCCGAAGTTGCGGCGAATGAAATCCTTGACGCAGTTCAACTCTGACTGACTGGTGCGGCCATCCGCCCGGATAACGGCGGACGAAAGCACCAACAGGCTGATGAAGAAGCTGTTGCGTTGCTCCGTCGCGCTATATCCGCCGTAGGCCCCTCCCTGCCGGTATCCACCTGAAGCATAACCGCCGCCGGCGCCAAAACCGGCACCGGGGCCATAACCGCCAGTACGGTAGCCGGAATCAGTATCACCACCGGACAACCGGCGTGCAGCGTTGAGGGTACTGTCCACGAAAGATGCGGCCAAGTACCCGAGAAGACCGCCCAGCGGCCCCCATGCAGCCCAGCCTATCAGGCCGGCAAGCCATTTGAAAGCTCCCATTTTCTGTAATTTGCCCATCTTCCAGCAAATTCCGGTCCACGGCTCAGGGCGCTGACATAATGACGCCGCACCGCAGTTGGTGACCATTGGGAACGGGCACTTTTTTTGCAGTTGTTATGTAAAATTGTAAGTTATGAAAAGCAGAATTCTGTTAGCTCTATTGTCTCTTGCGGCACTGCTGTGCTCCTGTTCTTCCGTCAGGGATTCCCTTGGGCATATTCAATCAGGGTCGGAATATTACACACAAGAATACTTCGGCGTTTCCCGAGCAGACATAATATCCACATTCGGAGCGCCGAAACGCGAAACGTCTGACGGCCGCGGTGGCTCTGTCCTGGTATACGAACGATACTCTTCATACGCCGCACATGATGCTTTCGGACGCCCGTACCCCGACTTCGACATGCACTACCGTCAGTTCTTCATGGACGACCAGGACAAGTGCTACAAGGTAATGACCAACGAAATGTCTCCTTCCGAAGGCGGAGCGATCGCAGCTGCCATCGGAGTCTCAAGTGTCGTAACCACAGGCGTTTGCCTTGTTCCCGCACTGATTTTTGCACTTACGCAGACGCACCGCTACGCTTTTTGACATTTATTTCTATCTTTGCGCGACTATTCGCCATTTATGGACCATATTGGTGAAATAATTGCGCTGCTGGTATCCGTCTCCTGGACGATTTCGTCTATCTGCGCCGACAAGGCGACGCACCGCATGGGGGCCATGAGCACCAATGTGATAAGGCTCGTCATGGCAACGGTGTTCCTAGCCGTCATCCTTCTTTTCACAATCGGACGCCCCTATCCCGCGTATGCCGACGGTCAGACCTGGATGTGGCTGGCCCTGTCCGCAATCGTCGGATACCTGTTCGGAGACTGGTGCCTGTTCAACTGCTACATGTACATCGGCGCCCGCTTCGGGCAGCTTCTCATGACCCTTGCACCGCCGTTTACGGCACTTGCAGGATGGATTATGCTGGGAGAGTCGCTGAGCTGGACTTCAGCCATCGCAATGGCCGTCACCATCGCCGGAATAGCAATCTCAATCCTGAGCAGGGGCGCCGACAAACACGTCCATCTAACCCTCCCGGCAAAAGGTGTACTGCTTGGGATAGGTGCCGGTATCGGACAGGGCGTCGGCCTGGTGCTCAGCAAGATAGGACTTACGCACTACGCATCTGCAATCCCTGCGGAAGCGCCGCCCATGATGAACGCCATGCTGCCGTTCGCATCGACCATGATCCGTGCCATCGTAGGAGCACTTGGATTCTTCCTGATGATGGCAGCAGGCAGGAAGCTCAAGCAACTGCACGCGGCAACTCAGGACAGAACGGGAATGAAGTACGCCGCCATCCTCACAATCTTCGGCCCCGCAATAGGAGTCTCCCTTTCAATAGCTGCAGTCAGATATACCAACGCCGGAATTGCATCGACGCTGATGGCGCTGAGTCCGGTGCTGATTCTGATCCCCTACGCATTTATCTACAAACAAAAAATATCGGCACGCGAGATTCTTGGCGTCGCAGTAACAATGGTCGGCGTCGCCCTGTTCTTCCTCCTATAGCGAGCTGCCGCTTATCGGTTACGCAGCAACGTAGAATACACTAAAAAACTACGGGATCATATTTAGGCTAAAGTGATCCCGGAAGGGGCCAGACGAAGCCTGACGGGATCACATTGAGGCTAAAGTGATCCCAGAATGGGCTGGCAGAGGCCAAACGGGATCAAATTGAGGCTAAAGTGATCCCGGAATGGGCTGGCAGAGGCCAAACGGGATCACATTAAGGCCAAAGTGATCCCGAAATGGGCCACCTGATGCCAAACGGGATCAAATTGAGGACAAAGTGATCCCAGAATGGGAAGCTTTCCGCCGCATTACTGCGCTGCAGCCACTATAGCACAAAAAAAAGGCCCGCGTCCTATTGGACTCGAGCCTTTCGAAAAGCGGCAGCTACCTACTCTCCCACCTG
>CAMOGR010000197.1 GCA_946614205.1 uncultured Bacteroidales bacterium
GTACGCTTGCGGACAGCCGTGTGACGTGGTCCTGCGTGAATACGCATTCGATACCGTTCTTCTGGGCATCGGTCATCTTGCTGATTTCCAGTGTGCCTATCAGGTAGAATTTGCCTCCGGCAGGTACGGTGCAGCCGTTGACTCCGTAGAAAGGATCGCCGGAGTCGTTGAGGAACTCGAGTGCGTAGTGGACGTCTTCGTTTACGTCGGTCTGCACCATCAGGGTGTGAATCTTCTTGAAACCGCTGTTGTTGTAGCGGATGTAGGCCTTGGGCGACGTGCCGTCGAGCACTTCTGCGTCGTAAACGTAGTAATTGCTTCCCGAGGACGGCGTGAAGTTGAAGTGCTGGTTACGCTGCTCGCCGACTATGATTCCGGTAAGGGGGAATACGTTGCCCGTAATGTCTACGGTGTTGGCGTTGCTGTCGAGGAGGTTGGATGTGCCGCCTTCTGAACTGGAAGCGTTCATTTCCAGCTCCAGCATTGCAACTCCGTATTGCAGAGGCTCTTCTATTGCTGCCGAGGTGGCTCCGGGCTTTACGGTTCGTCCCAAAGTGTAATGGCCGAGGATCGTCGCCCAGTCGGGATTGGAGGAAACGTACTCGTCGTCTACATTTTCCTCGTCGGAAGTGACCAGGCGGCTGTTGGTCCAGTACCAGAGGCTCGGGGGATAGCAGTATGCGTCAATTGGCGCGAGGGCGCTGCTTGCTGCGGAAACCTGCGTGAATGCGGTTCCGTTCCACTGTATTGCAACCGCTCCGTCGGGAACGCCGTAAGTACCGGGGAAACCGGAGTAGGCGGAATTGAAAGAGACGCTTACGTTGCTGCCTGAGCCCGAAAGGGTTACGTAGGAGGAATCGTCTATCAGGGAACGGATTTCGCGGGCAAGCTGGTAAACGTAGTAGTACTCGCCGGAGGAGTAGTATGCATTGTATCCATAGTATTCCTGGGTGTAGCTGCTGCTTTCGTTTTCGTCCGTGGCAATATCGTAGAGTCCGTTGTAGATGGACGTAAGCATACCTTCCAGGGATTCGGTTCCGCCGGAAAAGATGTTTCCGCCGCCTGTGAGCGTCTCGAAGGCGCTTACGAGAGTGGGATAATTGCCATAGGAAGGGGCGTCATCCCAGTAATAGCGCCATGTGGTCTGAGTCCTGCTGCGGTAGGTGTATCCGGTATACGAAACGGCTGCTCCGGCGATATCCGTCAGGTAGGAAAGAATCCCGTTAAGGGTGCTCTGCATTGCAGCCTCGTTGCCTGAGTTGATGAACGGCTCGAGTGAGAAGCTTATCTCTGCGGGAGAGGCGGCCGACGCGAGTCCGTTACCCCTGAGAACGCCGTTGCGGCGCTTGTAGTTTATGGAGTCCGAGGGTGTTGCCGCTACGGACTCATCGATGGCCTTGCCGTAAGCAAGGGCTGCCGATGTTCCTATTTTAAAGTAAACTCCCTGGTAAAGGTGGGAGTTGTTGTTCTCCACCAGACCGGCGAGGTTGCCGTCGGCTGCGGTGGTGCCGAAGACCGGCGAAATGCCGAGGTGAGGCAGCTGGAGGTTCTTGCCGATGCGTTCGTCGCTTGCCGAAACCTTGTCAAATGAACCGAAGGGGATGATGAACATCTGTTCGATTCCGCGGAACACGGTGTAATCGGTGTTGGCCTCCGACTGCGTCACTGCGTCGGTCATTTTGGTTGCGGGAAGCGCGGCGCCGGGCTGGAGCGAAAGTGCCATCTGGGCCTGCACCAGCTGGTCGGCGCTGCGGCTGCCGCGGAAAAAATCTTCCGGTGAAGCAGGCTGGCATGCGTACGCCCAGGCCAGCGGCAGCAGCGCCGCGGCGAACCGGACCATAGTGCGAAGAATCTGCTTCATCGGGATTTTTTCTGCCAGCAGGGCAGCAGCCCAATTGGACCGCTGCCCGCTAGCAATATACGTAATTGAAGATAAACAAGTTAACTGTTACTGGCCAAGGATGATGTTGTCGAATACAAGACCGGCCTGCCAGTGGAGATCGACGCTGAGACCGAGGCTGATCTGAGTGCTGCGCAGGTCAGGAACGGTGGCGTATGCCTTCTGGAGAGAGGTCTCGCCAAGGATGAAGTTGGCGGTGGTCATGTAGTCCTGGATGAACACGCGGCGCTCCTTGATGGTGTTGCCGGATGCATCGAAAGGAGGAAGAGCCTGCAGGGTAGGATCGGGCCAGGTGATGCCTTCGCTGCGGTCGGTGGTGCTGCGGCCTGCGTCAGGATCGAGCTTACCGATGATGTAGAAGGTACCGCCGTTGCGGATGATGTTGTAGTTGCCCCAGAAGTCCTTGCCGGAGTTGTTGATGAACTCGAGAGCGATGTAAACGTCGTTCTGCTTGGAGCCTGCGGATGCTGCGTTCCAGTTATCCCAAACCATGGTGTAGTTAGGAGTGGAGGTGCCGGTTGCAGGGATGGCGTCGCCGCCGCTGGGCAGAGCCCTGTCGTAGATGTTGTGATCGAAGGTGGAACCGCTCACGGGGATGTAATCCCAACCTACGGTCTCGGGCTGTCCGCCGATGAGGTAACCGTTGAGCTTGAAGGTGTTGGCAGTGATGTCAATGAGTGCGTCAGGCTCCTCGGATGCAGGGAGTGTGGGGTTCTTTGCCAGCTGGATTGCGTGGTTGTTGTCCTTGAGCTTGGTGATGCCGCTCTGGTAGCCTACGGTGCTCTTGAGAAGGGCGGTACCGTAGTTGATGTTGTACTGCATTGCTACGCTGCGGGTGGTGGAGATCACGTGGCCGTTCTTGGTCCAGTCAACGTTGTTGTTGTTGACGCCGGCTGCCCACTGTGCGTCTGCATCCCAGTTGGTTACGCCCTGAGGATAGTCAGCCTCGACATGTGCGTCGTCGGTGACACGGATAGGGCTGTTGCCGAAGTAGGTGAGCTCTGCAGGGTAGTAAACATTGTAGATGGAGGTGCTGGAGGTGGAGAGAAGCGGGGTGTTGGGGCTGTATTTCCACTTGATGGTACCGGGAGTGGTAACCTGACCTGCGTTGTCGGTGGACTTGGTGGTCTCAACGATGAGCTGTGCGCATCCCTTGGGGACATCGAAGCTCACGTCAGGCCACTCGGAGAGTGCGGAACCGGAACTGCCCTTGCGGGTAATCTTGTCGGTGGCGCCGGTGTAGCCGGTGGCGGACTTTACCTGGTCGGCGGTCTTCCACTCGAGGGTGGGGGCGGTGCCGTTGAAGCATGCGTCGATACGGGAGATTATGTTCTCTGCAAGAGCCTTTGCGGTGGCCTCGTAGCGGGAGTTTGCAGTGGTCTCGTGGATCTTGTTCAGGACGAACTTGAGGTCGCCGATGGTACGCTCGACGGAAGAACCGCTACCTGCGCGGACACCGTTGGGGTTGATGGTTGCGAGGGTGGCAAGAGCGTCGCCGAGGATTTCGCCGAGAGCGCACATTTCAGAGCCGTCAAGAGGAGCCTTGGTGGCGGGCTTGATGACGCCGGCGTCGGAGATGGTCACGAAGTGGGTCCACTTGATGGAGGTGAGGTAGTGAACGCCGCCGAAGACGATGTCGGCATCGCTGAGCTCAGCTGCGCAGATGTAGTCGAGGGCTGCACGGATGAGGTCGCCGTACTGGCGGTAGTCAGGCTCGTTTGCGACTGCAACCCTGCGGTTGAGTGCAAAGCTGTAGGCGTTCAGGTCTTTGCCGTCCATGGTGTAAGTGACCTTGCCCTGGGCGTTGTCGTCGCCGGTCTTGGGAGCGTGGCCGTAGAACATGAGGGTGTTGGTCTCGGTGGGCAGTGCGAGCTCGATGACCTTGTGGCTCTTGTCGCCGTTGGTGGTGGCGTCGGCGCTGCTCATGATGCTGCCGAGGCGGTACTGCTTGTTTCCTTCTACCGCGGAAGGAATCCACTTGCCGTCAGCGACAGGGGCGTCCTTGATGAAGGAAAGCAGGTTGCCGTCAACGATTCCGAGGAAGCCGTTGGTTCCGGGAATGGCCTGGGTGTTCTCGGGCGTCTGCTTTGTCATGGGAGTGTTGGTGGCAGCGACGTTGAACACGAAGCTGGTGAGGACCTCGCCGGTGGCGGGGTTGTAGTTGGGGTTGATTTCCTCCTTGGGAGTACATGCAACCGCGCTCGTGAGGGCTATCGCCCCGGCGAGAAGGATTTTGATAGAATTACGCATATTGGGTAAATAATTAATTTTCAATAATTTACACTAGACCCACGAGGGGGGGGGTAACTATTAACTCACAAAGATACAAAAAATGATTGAAAACCGCCACTTCTGCATGCTTGCATTTGGTATTTACCAAAACCGTGCATTTGGGTTTAAATACTCTGACGGTATTCGGCAGGGGTCATTCCGAAGCGGCGTTTGAATTGTTCCCGCAGATTGGCCGGAGTGAAGCCGACGGCTTCCGCGATTGCCGTAATGCTCATGCCGGGATCGTTCTTGAGCAGGAAAAGGGCTTCCTGCAGGCGGATTGAATTGATGTAACCGGGGAAAGACTGTCCGTTTGCATAGTTGTTGAACAAATCGTTCAGGGCATGGCGGGATATTCCGAAACGGTCTATGATGTCCTGGCGCTGCAGCAGTTTGTTGGCGTACAGTTTCTCGGAACGTATGACGCCGTCGATGCGGGCGAACAGTTCCTTGTCCGGACTGCCCGCGGGGGTGTCATCCTCTTCGTCAGCGGCACTTTCGTCTGCCGTGTCTTTCTCCTGAGGCTCTATGTTCATGGTTTCGGAATACTTTTCAATGACCTTGGCCAGAACCTTGTTCTTTTCTTCAAGTGAGATTCTTTGTTTTCTGAAGCGCAGCGTGAATATCAGGGACAGGATTCCTGCGATCAGAATCAGAGCAAGGATGATGCTCTTGGTACGGTTGGCGTTTTCCGCTTGCCGGAGCTTGAATTCATTCTCTTTGGCTGAATATTCGGCGCTGAGTTTTCTCAGGTCTTCGTCACTCTCTTCACGGTTCAGTTTTTCGGACAGTTCGGCATGTTCGCGCATAAGCTCGTATGCCTCCTTGACACGGCCGCCGGCATTTGCTTCCAAAGCCCTGTAGTAAAGGATTCTGGCGTATCTCGAAGAGGAATGGCTGACGGTATTCTGCGACTCGATGATATCCAGCAGGGAATTCACCTCGTCCCAGTCTCCGAGGGCGGCAGACGCCGGGATAGCCATCCATCTGCCGTTGACGGTTTTGCCGTAGTCAGACGCGCGGAACAGGCGTATGTATTTTGCGGCGGAATCGGTCTGAGCGGGCTTGGAGAGTGAGTATGCGTTGGCTGCATAGCATTGTGCCTGGGCGCGATAGAAGTTGCTCCAGCGCTTCCGGTCCAGCCCGATCGGAGGCAGCCGGTAGTTGTCTTCGGCGTATTCTGAAGGAGAACTTTCGTAACGGTCGAGTTCTGCTATGATGTCTTTTGCGAGGCTGATGACTCCTTCGTAGTCTCCTTCGTCATTCAAGACGTAGATCTTGCGTTTTGAACTTACTATGAATGCGTCCAGCCTGTCCATGCTCTTGTCCCCCTTGAGCGAGCTTATGGCGTTGTCTATCAGCTGTACGCCCTCGTCACGCCGCCCGATTTTCGTCATGATATAACCCAGATCGGCGTCTGTCCGCAGGGCGTCGGCCTTGCTGCCGTTGAGTTTATAAAGCTCGGAAAGCTGGGAGGCGTAGTTGAGGTAGTCGATGTAATCTTCGCGTACGTGGCAGGCGCCGGTCAGCAGGGAAAGCACTTGAATGCGACGGTCTATGCCCTCTTTGCCGGCAATCTTCGTGGAGTCGTTGTCGAGCAGGGCTTTGAGCAGTACCAGCGCAGTGTCCTTTTTAATGTCGATATAGTTCGACTGTGCGTAAATCTTGGCCCTGAGGAAATCGGCCATATAGGAGCTCGTGCTGCCGATGGCCTCGGCGGAATCGATCATAGCCAGGGCCCGTTCAGGCTCCTTGTTATGAATCAGCATGGCGGAGTCCTGCAGGCTCAGGGCTTCGGCATTCCACTTGGCCTGCCAGTCAGGAACGCTCCTTGAGCAGCCGGCGAGAGCCGCAAGGGCGAAGACTATCGGGATGATTCGCTTCACAGGCTACAGAGGAATGACATATTCCTGGCCCGGCTCCCAGTTGAGCTGGACGCTGGTGGCGACTGATGAATCGTAGGGGATTGCCTCGCCCTCGCCTCCGATGTGTATGCGGATGATTTTAAGCTGTCCGGCACGGAGGGGCTTGACAAGGCCAAGGCGCGTCTGAGTCACGGAACCGCCGGGCAATTTGACAAATACCTGCCACTCCCAGAGGGCCTCGTCGGCATTCTCTGCGATGAAGGGTTCGGTAGTCTCTATGACTACCTTTGTTTCTACTTCCTCTGGCTCGCGGGACGGGAACTGCACGGTCACGTAGCAGTCCTCGCTTCCTTCTTCGACGTCGATGAAGTTAGCCTGTACCAGAGGGTTGGTCTTGAATACGTAGGTGCTGTCGGATATGTTGAAGGAGTCTGCGAATCCGGTCGTGAATGCGCTAAGGCCGTCCACTGCCGGTGCGCCGGTCCAGTCGACCACGAGAGCCGTGGCGCAGTTGGCCATGTACAGCTGCACGAGGAAGTTCTGGTCCATGTTTTCCAGAATGTTCATGGGGAGGCGGGCGGTAAAGAGGCCGGTGTTGTGCGACCCGATGACGTTGTCTTCGCCGGGATTGACCTGAAGCAGGCGGGAGCTTCCGCAACTGCCTTCTCCGTCGAGGTTTACGTAGCTGTTGTCGACGAGATTGGCCACCGCCAGGTGCATGTACTCATGCACCGGCAGGCGCAGGGTGTAGCTGGTCTGGTTTGCGTCCATTATGTCGCTGAAGTGCTTCAGGACGGGCCTGGGCTCCGCGTAGTCGTAGAAAGACAGGTCAACGTCGTGGGCGAAATCGGAGAAGATGTCCTTGAGGTATTCCCTGAGGGCCTTGGCCACATGGACGTCGGCCTCCAGGCTCAGTACGGTGTTGATTTCTGTCTGCACGTTGGTCACGAGGCGCATTTCGTAGTCGATGGCGTACTCGTCGGGGCAGCCGCTGAGGTCTTCATCCACGAGACAGCAGCCT
>CAMOGR010000198.1 GCA_946614205.1 uncultured Bacteroidales bacterium
GAAGGATGTGGATTTCGGCTATGTCCCCGGGGTCCAGGTGCTTTACGACATTACGCTTACGGCTTATCCCGGCCAGAAGATTGCCTTTGTGGGCGGCACCGGGGCGGGGAAGACTACCATTACCAACCTTATCAACCGTTTCTATGACACTTCTGACGGCATCATAACCGTGGACGGTCTCGACGTTCGCTCCATCCGTAAGGACGCACTGCGGCGTTCCCTCGGAATCGTGCTGCAGGAGACGAATCTGTTTTCCGGTACCGTGATGGACAATATCCGTTTCGGCCGCCTGGAGGCGACCGACCAGGAGTGCATCGCGGCGGCACGGCTGGTGCATGCCGACAGTTTCATCCGCCGACTTCCGGACGGTTACAATACGCTTCTTGACGGCGACGGCGGGGCGCTCAGTGCCGGCGAGCGGCAGTTGCTGAGCATCGCCCGTACGGCCGTCGCAGACCCTCCGGTGCTCATTCTCGACGAGGCTACCTCGTCCATAGACACCCGTACTGAGAAGCTGATACAGAAGGGGATGGACAGCATCATGAAGGGTCGTACCAGCTTCGTCATAGCGCATCGGCTGTCTACCGTGCGCGACGCCGACTACATCATAGTTCTGGAAAAGGGCCGCATCATAGAGGCCGGTAAGCATTTCGAACTTCTTGACCGCAAGGGCAAGTACTGGGAACTGTATACAGGCGGCAGCATTGCATAATATTTTCTCATGTCGGTATTTATTCGTACCTTTGCATTCATTGCATTTAAGTATGAAAACCGATATCTCAAACCAATCACCCAGACAGACGTACCTCGTTCCGGAGACTATTCTGTGCGACGGTTGTCTGCAATATGCCATCCTTCAGGATTCCGGAATCGCTTCCGGAGAGGAGGATGACTGGGGCGTACTTTAATTCCTTCCGCCATGACAGTATCATCCAGATTATACAGATTTGCAGCCGCCCTGCTGATAGCCGGGGCGCTTGCGCCATCCTGCCGTGAGGAAGGGACAGAGAAGCTCTTGTCACCCCGTGAGGAAGGAAAGCGTACCGTGGTCTTCACGGCTTCGGAAATCCAGACCAAAACCTCCTTCGGAGAGGGACAGAACGGCGTTTACCCTGCGTATTGGACGCAGAATGACTCCTATGTCAAGCTGGCGCTCGGCTACTGCGGCGCCCTGGATGCAGCAGTGCAGGCGTCGGAGGATTTCCGCACTGCCGGCTTCGCTGCCGACTTTGATTTCTCCTCTTCCGAGGCTCCGTATACCTTCTATGCCGTAAGCCCCGCTTCTGCGGCAAAGGCCCAGAGCGCCAGCCGCAAGGCATGGAGTATCTCCATCCCCTCAGACCAGACTCCTCTGGACTCCTCCGTGGACGAGTCCGCCATGCTCCTGGCAGCTGCGAGCAAGCCTTACGACCAGGCCCCCGACAAGGTTGAAATGCATTTTGACCATATCACTGCTTACGGCCGTCTTTCCTTCACCAACCTCGAGCTGGACGGTGCAGCAGTAAACAAGGTGGAGATAACCGCCACCACGCCCCTTGCGGGGGACTGGTACTGGAATTGCGAAGAAGGCGGACTCCTTTCCGACAACGGCTCTTCCTCCACCATAACTATCCATACCTCAAAGACTTCCGATATCTGGTTCGCCTGCGCTCCGGCCGATATGTCCGGAGAAATGGCAGTCTTTACCGTTTACACCGACAAGGGTGCATTCGTTAAGGAAGTGGAGTTCCCTTCCGGCCGCAAATTCACTTCAGGCCGAATTGCCGCATTCAGCGTCGACATGAGTGGAATAGGACCGGCTCAGGGCGGAGGAGGCAGCTTCTGCCTGGTCAAGGACGCAGGCACCCTGAGCGCAGGGGACGAGATAATCATTGCAAACTCTGAAGGTACCTATGCCCTGGGCCCCCAGAGCGGCACTTCCTCCAAGCCTTACAGGTCGAGGGTGGCCGTCACCACCTCGTCGGAAACGATTGCCGACGCCGGGACCGCTACGGTCTTTACCCTGGTAAACGGCGCTTCTGACGGCACCTGGGCGCTCATGTCCGACAAGGGTACGTACCTGTGTGCGACGACCAGCGGCAATTACCTGTCTGAGGACTCTTCCATCAAAAAGTCCAGCAGCTGGGCTATCACTATAAGCTCCACGGGCCAGGCTACGATATGCGCACAGGGAGGAGGCTCCACCTTCATCCGGGAGAATACGTTGAATCCCCGCTTCAGTGCCTATTCTTCATCTTCTTCACTCAAGGATCCCGTGGCGGTTTACTGCCGCAAGTCCGGCTCTGCCATCGTCGTGGACGACCCTCTGGCCGAACGTTACGACTACGGCATTTACCAGAGCGAAGCCACCAGGGTTTACGTCCCCGGGACCGATCAATACAGCCGCCGGTATTCCGCTTCGGGCGAGCTGACCTTCGCCATCATCAATCCCGAGTCCAAGGAACAATTGGAAATCAGCGGATACCGCAAGTCTCTCGTCAAGGGCGACGCCCTCACGGTCACCGTCAACTGGAGGAAAGGGAGGAACAAAGTCATGTCAGCCACCACTTACAGAGTCTTCGTCGTAAAGGAAGAGGGGCCCCGCGTATGGCTGGGCAACGGTACTGGCAACGGCTTCATAATCAAAAAGTAAGACCATGAAAAAGATAGCGTTTGCACTTGTTGCGTTCCTGGTTCTGGGCGCTGCGGCCTCCGCAGTTCCTGCGCGTCGTGGCTTCGTGGAGTATACCCAGCCCGACGGCACCGTGATTTCTCTCATGAAGCACGGCGACGAATTCGGCCACTGGCTCACGGATGCTTTCGGCACTCTTGTGGAGAAGGACTCCCGCGGTTATTGGACCCCTGTCACGGAGGGCAGCCGCCTTTCGGCAGTCAAATTCGCCGCCAAGGCGCGGCGTGCGGCAAAGTCCCGCGCCCGCAGGGCATCCGGACATGTTGCCGTAGGCCAGAAGCATTTCCTTGTCATTCTCGTGCAGTTCTCCGACCTTTCATTCTCCAGCGCCACTGCCAACGCCGATTTTGAGGCCCTCCTGAATGAGCCCGGATACAGCGTCAACGGCGGCACGGGCTCCGCACGCGACTTCTATTACGACAATTCGCATGGCTATTTCGAGCCCGTCTTCGACGTGTACGGCCCCGTGACGGTGTCCAACACCAAGGCCTACTACGGCGGGAACGACAGCGAAGGCAATGACAAGAATCCCGAGCAGGCTGTAATCGACGGCTGCAAGGCTCTTGACTCCCAGATAGACTTCAGCCGGTACGACAACGACGGCGACGGAGAAGTGGACCTGGTCTTCATGTACTATGCCGGATACGGCGAGGCCGATTCCAGCGACGACGACTCCATCTGGCCTCACCAGTGGGAGCTGTCGGCCGCAAACAAATCCCTGCAGCTCGACGGCAAGCGCGTTGACAGGTATGCCTGCACCAACGAAGTCGAGGGTTACGGTTTGTATTCCGGCAAGATGTGCGGAATCGGTACCGCCTGCCACGAATTCGGCCATGCCATGGGACTTCCCGATTTTTACGACACCGACTACGCCGACAACGGTTTTGCCGCCGCGATGTTCTCATTCTCTACTATGGACGGCGGCGCATACAACAACAACGGCCGCACTCCGCCTTATTTTACCGTGGAGGAACGCATCCTGCTCGGCTGGATTGATGACGACTCGCTGCTCGAGTTTGCTTCTTCATGCAGCGTTACTCTCCCTTCCGTAAATGAAAACATAGCCTACAAGACCCCTACTGACCAGGATGGCGAGTATTTTGTCTACGAATGCCGCAACTCACAGGGCTGGGACAAGTATCTGCCTGCTCACGGCCTTATTGTAACGCATATCGACAAGTCTTCCCGCAGGGTGTCTCTCGGGTCGGGCCAGTCAGTTACGGCAGCGTCTCTCTGGAACGACTGGGAGGCATATAATTCCATCAACCTGAACGGCTCCCATCCTTGCTGCTACGTGGTCCCCGCTGCTGCCCAGTCCAACCTCAAGTACGGTTACGAGTATGATTCCGGAGATTATTATTTCGACGATTCGTACAGCCCGAAGATTCCTTTCCCGGGGTCTTCCACGGTTACTTCCTATACTGCAAAGAGCTGGAACGGAGTCGATTCCGACATTACCCTGTCCAATATAAAGTACTCCGGAGATGTCGTCAGTTTCTCCGTGAGCGTGCCTTCCGAAGAACTGGACTATGCCGTGATTGCTAATCCCGGAGGCGGAATCTATCAGGCGGGCAAGTACTTCAGTCTCGAACTCGTGCAGCCCGAACACAATGCGGTGTCATCCGTTGCCTGGTTCTTCGATGACGAGCCGGTAAATGGCTCCTCCGTACTCCTTTCCGCAGGTTCACATACCGTCGAAGCGGTGTTTACACTCTCTTCGGGACAGACCGGAACTGTGACCCTTGAAATCACCGCAAAGTAAATTATTGACGGAAATCATACTCATTAATCGTTTCGCCTGTAAAAATTAAGCAATTTCTAATTGTTTTTCTGAATCAGATTATTTACATTTGCGGAGATTTGTGAATTATACCTTGAATATGAAGAAAGTGTTCACCATACTTGCATGCCTTCTCTTTGCAGCGGCTGCATTTGCACAGACGACAATCACCACTCCCAGCAGGGACCTTAAGCTGCAACTTCGCAGTGTACAGCAGCTTGGGAGCGATGTCGAGCTCACCGTCCTGCTCACCAACCTTTCGCAGGACGAGGTGCTTGTCAACCTTGTCGGCGGCATTTATCAGACCGGCATGGGCGGCTCCGTCGCATACGACGACGACGGTAACGTGTACGAGCTCCAGAGGGTTCAGGTTTCAGTGGCCAACAAAAATCTTACAGACCAGTACAGCGCCACCACCTTCCCCCCGTCTGTCCCTGTCAAGTGCCATATCCTCGTGAGGGGTGTCGCCAAGGAGGCCACCGCCCTGGCCAAGGTCAAGCTGTGCGTCCTGTGCCCTCAGCTTGATATCAAGAATACCGGCGCATGCTTCGAACTTAACAACGTAAGTTTTAGGTAGTTGCGCTTATGAGAGCAAACTTCCTGCAGATAGTGGCGGCTTTGTCCGCCATTTTTTTCTCTCTGCCGCTCTTTTCCCAGAGCAGCGGAGGGAAGAAGCCTGCCACGCCCCCTCCCACAGAGCAGAAGGTCAATGACTCCAACAAGAAAGGAGTGCCCGTAGACGACGGCATCCTTATTCCCGCCACTCCTTCCACCCAGCAGCGCACTCCCCGTTATGAGGTTCCCGACGCTGTGATCCTTCCTCCGTCAGCGCGGCAGGACAATACCGTCACTCCTCCGGTGGTCACCCCTCAGGACGGTTCTGCCGGCAAGCGCATCGAGGAGCAGAAGAGGCTCGAAGAGCTCAGGAAGCAGGAAGAACTGAAAAAACAGGAGGAACTCAAGCGTCAGGAAGAACTCAGGAAGCAGGAAGAGCAGAAGAAGCTCGACGAGCAGGACAAGTCTGACGACCAGAAGAAGGATCAGCAGCTTATAGATAAAGAGCTTGAAAAGCAGGCCCGTCTCGAAGAAAAGGCCCGCCAGGAGGAGCAGAAGCGGCTTGAGGCAGAGCGCAGACGTGCTGAACGCGAAGCCGAGAAGGAAGCCAGGCGTGCCGAGCGGGAAGCCGCGGCAGAAGCCCGCCGCCAGGCTGAACTTGAGCGTCACGTCGCTGCCGCTGCAGGCGGAAATGCACTCTTCGGTCTGTCCACCAACGCGCTGTACGATGCCCTCACAGCCGTCAACATAGGAGTTGAAGTCCCCGTCGGCAAGCGCTGGAGCTTACACGCCGGCTACACCTTCCCCTGGTGGGTGTCGGCGGACGGTACCCGGGCCCTTCAGATTCAGCATGTCGATCTGGGCGCCCGCTGGTATGTCAAGCCCTGGACTTTCCGTTCCTCCGATGTCATGCGTGGCTGGTTCGTCACGGCAGACATAGGTGCCGGTTATTACGACCTTGGCTGGAACGGTACCGGCAACCAGGGCCGCGAGATTCTGGGCAGCATCGGCGGCGGTTACTCCTTCGCTCTCGGTGACTGGTGGCGTCTCGACCTGTCTGCAGCCATGGGCATGATGATTACCGATTACAGTCGCTATCAGGTGGTAAACAATGCTGCCGGCACGTCCCTTGTGTACCAGAATTCGGGTACTGCCCGCCTTCCCGACCCTACGGCGCTGCGCGTCACCTTCGTGTACCTCTTCCATACCCCCAGGAAATGACGCCCTACCGCCACGAGGTCCGTTATTACGAATGCGACCGCATGGGAGTGACCCACCACTCCAACTATGTTCGCATCATGGAGGAAACCCGTATCGACTGGATGGACCGCCTTGGCTACGGTTTTGAACGGATGGAGGCTGAAGGCATCGTGTCCCCGGTCGTAGCCATATCGGTGAATTACAAGCGTACCACCACTTTCAAGGATATCATCGAAGTCGAGCTCAAGGTTTCCGATATGAGCGAGCTCAAGATAAGTTTCGCCTACACCATGCGCGTAGACGGCAAGGTCGTTTGCACTGCGACCAGCACCCACTGCTTTCTTGAGAACGGCCGTCCCGTCGTGCTCTCGGAGCGTTTCCCGCAGCTTTACGAGGCTATCTGCCAGACTTTGTAATATCGCATTTTTTGTCTACCTTTGCGGCGAGTCTGCAGGGCACCTGCAGGCAAGTGTAACAGGTACCACTGAAAAAACTGCAAATGAAAGACAAATTTTCTCCCGCATTTCTGCTGATGGCAGTGTTCTTCACTGTCTGTCTCATTACTTCCAACCTCTTCGCCACCAAGGTTATAAGCCTCTGGGGCATCAACCTGCCCGGAGCGGTTGTGATTTTTCCCATTTCCTACATACTCAACGACTGCATCGCCGAGGTATGGGGCTACAGGAAGGCCCGTCTGGTTATATGGACAGCCTTCACCATGAACCTTTTCGTGGTGCTCGCAGGGCAGCTGGTGGCCTGGCTGCCGGCAGCTTCGTTCTGGGACGGGGCCGAGCATTTCAATTACATGTTCGACATGGCTCCCAGGGTGGCGTTCGCCTCGCTGCTTGCCTTCCTTGCCGGATCCAATATCAATGCTTTCATAATCAGCAAGATGAAGATAGCCAGCGGCGGCAGCATGTTCGCTCTTCGTGCAGTCCTGTCTTCCCTTGCAGGCGAGCTCGCCGATTCGCTTGTATTCATGCCTATAGCTTTTTGGGGCACACCCCTCAACGTACTTGCCGGCATGATGCTCGCACAGGTCTCCTTCAAGGTGCTCTACGAGATTCTGGTTCTTCCACTTACCGGATGGGTGGTGCGCAAGATTAAGAAATCCGAGGGCGTGGATACTTTCGACAACGGCATTTCGTATAATCCCTTCAAAATAGCAGATATCTGATGGAATCACGTAAGGACGAAGGCTTGCAGCAGCTTGGCAGGCCGGTCAAATACGACAAGACATACAATCCCGGGGTCCTCGAGTCCTTCGAGAACCGTCACCGTGACCATGACTACTGGGTGCGTTTCAATTGCCCCGAATTCACGAGTCTCTGCCCCATCACCGGGCAGCCCGACTTTGCCGAAATCCGCATCAGCTACATTCCCGACGTGCGCATGGTGGAGAGCAAGAGCCTCAAGCTTTACCTGTTCAGTTTCCGTGACGAGGGCGCATTCCATGAGGACTGCGTCAACATCATCATGAAGGACCTTATTCGGCTGATGGACCCCAAATATATAGAGGTGACGGGCTTCTTCACCCCTCGCGGCGGCATCAGCATTTATCCTTATACCAATTACGGACGTCCCGGCACCAGGTACGAAGAACTTGCCATCCGGCGTCTGGAAAACAGAGAGTAATATGAAATCGCTTCGAATCCCCCTTCTGCAGAATCTTGAAGAACAAGACCTGGACACCGCCATGGAACTTGGCGGGGAGACTTTCAGGGTTGACAGCGTCAACTGGCCTTCCGAGTTCCCCTATGCGCCGTTTTGCGCAGGCCGCATCGCCCGTACTGAGGATTCCCTCGTGGTCGATTTCCGCGTAAGCGGGCTTGACCTTCGCG
>CAMOGR010000199.1 GCA_946614205.1 uncultured Bacteroidales bacterium
CGACCTTGGGCTTCCTTCCGGCACGAAGTGGGCCGCGTTCAACGTCGGTGCCACCAAGCCTGAAGAGTACGGCGATTACTTTGCGTGGGGTGAGACGGCTGTGAAGTCTGAATACAAATGGTCAACGTACAAGTATTGTAGTGGCAGTGAGACGACTCTCACCAAGTACAACTCCAGTAGCAACTATGGTTCAGTGGTTGATTACAAAACAATACTTGAAGCCACGGATGATGCCGCCAGTATTATCTGGGGTAATAGTTGGCGGACTCCGACTGATGCTGAGTGGACTGAACTCAAGGAGAATTGCACATGGACTTTGACCGATAATTACAATGGAACCGGCATCAAGGGTTATGTAGTAACAGGCAGCAATGGTAACAGTATTTTCCTTCCTGCCGCAGGCAATAGACAAGGCTCCAGCCAAAGCGGTGTAGGTTCTGATGGCTACTACTGGTCTTCTTCCCTCTGCGCGTTCCTCCCTATCAAAGCATGGTACTTCAACTTCTCTTCCGTTGATGTCACTGAGCGCTCCTCAGGGTTACCAGTCCGTCCCGTCTACCGCAAACTGTACCCGGTAACGGGAATAACCCTGCCGGAAGAAACCATCAATGTCGGAGTTGGCAAGTTCATTTCGTTCCAGGCAACGCTCACGCCCTCAAATGCCACGGACAAGTCTATGCAGGAGAGAATTGCCGACACAAACGTTGCATCATGCTTTTATGATAACAGCACCAACTCCATAGTCGTCCAAGGCGTCGCCCCCGGTACGACCACATTGACGGTCTACGCCAGCAGCGGCGTCAGCGCCACCTGCGAGATCAAGGTCGCCAACGAACCGCAGTATGTCGACATGGGGCTGAGTGTCAAGTGGGCCACCTTCAACCTCGGAGCAAGCGCCCCGCAGGAAACGGGCTCCTATTATGCCTGGGGCGAGACGGAGGCCAAGTCTGACTATAATTGGTCAACCTACAAGTATTGTAACGGCAGCAATACTACCTTCACCAAGTACAACTTCCGCAGCGATTTCGGCACAGTCGACAATAAGAGCCTCCTTGACCTTGCGGACGATGCGGCGCATGCCGCCCTTGGCGGAGACTGGCGCATACCTACGCTCAGTGAGGCAAAAGAGTTGCTGGACACGAAGAACTGTACCTGGGAGATGATTGCGGATTACAATAGCACAGGAGTCAAGGGCTATAAGGTAACAAGCAAGAAGAACGGTAACTCCATCTTCCTCCCTCAGGCAGGTTGTCAATATGGCACCAATGTCATCGACTCGTATGGTTATTACTGGGTTTCTTCAAGCAGTATTGGTGATCCCACACGAGGCAACGATTTCTATTTCGCCGGTAATGGCGGAGCCTTGATAGGTGTACAAGAACGTTTCGCTGGTATAACAGTGCGGCCGGTTTATGGTAAGCTGATACAGGTTGAAAGCCTTGATGTACCTGGTTCTCTCACCATTGAGAATGGCCAGACGGTCGATCTTCCCGTCACCGTGTCCCCTGCCAACGCATCAGATAACACCATCACCCTGATTAGCTCCGACACCCACCTTGTCACTTGCAACCGGTTACAAATAAGTGGATTCAATGCCGGCCAGGCGACGGTTACGGCGTATGCATCCAACGGTGTCTCTGCGTCCTGCGTGGTCACGGTAACGGCCGTGCCCGAGTACGTCGACCTCGGCCTGAGCGTCAAGTGGGCCACCTTCAACCTTGGTGCGGAATCTCTTGTCGGATACGGCAACTACTACGCCTGGGGCGAGAAGGATGCGAAGAGCAGCTTCAGCTGGAGCAACTACCTCTGGGGCGGCAGCGCAAGCACCATCTCCAAGTACAACCTCCTCAGCTCCAACGGCACAGTTGATCACAAGCGCACACTGGATCTTAACGACGATGCCGCCAGGGCCGCATGGGGCGGCGAATGGCGCCTGCCGACGCTCGACGAGTTCAACGAACTCAAGAACCCCTCCAACTGCACATGGACCTGGATGACCCTGTACGGCACGAAGTGTTACAAGGTCACCAGCAACAAGACCGGCTACGAGGACAGGTCCATTTACCTGCCAGCCGCAGGATCGTACGACGGCTCAAGCGTAACAGGCACTGAGCAGTACGCGCTGTATTGGACGTCAACTCCTTATACTTCCGATTACAGCAAGTCTTACGATCTGTCCGCCCAGCAGAGCAGCGTTGGCTTTGGCACACCGGACCGTTATCGCGGACTTCCCATCCGTCCGGTTTACGGCACCTTCGTTCCAGCAACCGGACTGACTGTTGACGCCAGCGTCTCCTTAATGATTGGTGAGACAGCAAGCATCACCAAGACCGTCGCTCCCTCCAACGCGAGCAACAAGAGCCTTGAGGTCATCAGCAGCGACAGCTCCATAGCTACGTACAACGGCAGCGTTGTCAAGGGCGTCGGTATAGGCACCGCTACTCTCACATTCTACACGCACAACGGCATCTCCGCCTCGTGCGAGGTGACGGTCAAGGAACTGGATTATGTGGATCTGGGACTGCCATCCGGAACAAAGTGGGCGAAAAGGAACATGGGCGCCAGTAATCCGGAGGAGCCTGGAAAGCTTTACGCCTGGGGTGAGACAGATGCTAAATCCAGACCCAATTGGGAAAATTATAAGTTCCGTGTGAGTGGGGAATCTTCGAAAGAGGGAACATTCAGTAAGTATTGTCCATCAAACAAGCCCGAGTATTGGGGAGGCTCCGGCTCACCGGACAATAAAACGGTTCTTGATCTTGAGGATGATGCCGCCCGCGTCAAATGGGGAGGAAGTTGGCGATTGCCTACGGAAGCAGATTGGACAGAACTCAAGGAGAATTGCACCTGGACCTCGACGGAAAATTACAACAATAAAGGAGTTGTGGGCATGATAGTAACAGGCGCCAACGGCAACAGTATTTTCCTCCCGGGTGCTGGCTTCAAAATCAATAATACCTACAACGGAGGAAACAATGGCTATTACTGGTCTTCATGCCTTAGTACGGATGAACCGTACAATGCAAAATACTTCGTCTTTGGTGGAACCACTTACCGTATGGACGAAAGGGTTCGATACGAGGGGCTGTCTATCCGTCCCGTCAAAAAATAAGGTTTGCCCCTTGCCGGAAATCCTTGGCAACCCCCGACTGCGCCAGGTAGGACATCAATTGTCCTATCTGGCTCAAAATCGGCCCATTTTGCTCGTCGCAGGACATAAACTGTCCTATTAGGCGCACCCCGGCTCCATTGTCCTTTGTTAAACTTTCTTTATCGGCATAAATTTACTACTTTTATCGTACAAACCTTGGAGCAGAAAACTACGCTGCAAATCTAAGGTTTGTGAGAATTCAGCAAAATCAAACCACATGAAAAGGCTTTTCACCATCCTTTTTGCTGCCGCGGCACTCGCAGTCGCAGCTACCGGTTGCTATGACGACTCATTCCTCCAGAGCCAGATCAACGAGCTCAAGGACCGCGTAGGCACCCTCGAGGAGCAGATGCGCACCGCCAACTCCAACATCGGCAACCTCACAACGCTCGTAGAGGCCCTCGGCAAGAAGCTCACCGTCACTTCCATCGAAGAGAAAGACGGCACCTACACCATCAACTTCTCCGAAGGCGCCCCCATAACTATAAAGAACGGCGTCAGCCCCCAGATCGGCGTCAAGCAAGACTCCGACGGCATTTACTACTGGACACTCAACGGCGACTGGCTCCTTGACGCCCAGGGCAACAAGCTCCGCGTCACCGGCCTCCCCGGTGAAAGCGCCACCGCCCCCAAGCTCGACATAGTCGATGGTTACTGGTACATCTCCACCGATGACGGCGCCACCTGGGAGAAGCTCGGCAAGGCCACCGGCGAAAACGGACAAGACGGCGACGCCTTCTTCAAAGCCATCGACTGGGATGCGGCCTACCTCTATTTAACCATGGCAGACGGCACCAAACTCACCATCAGCCGCGGCACCTACGGCATCAAGCAGCTTGCGGTCGTGCCCGATTACAGCGACGGTTCTGTAATGATTGACGGCGACGCCGCCACCATGCGCTTCGACGTTCGTCCCGCCCCGGCTGCCTCGGGCCTGCGTCACCTTCCCAAAGACAACTACAGCCTGAACGTTGCCTACACCATGACCAAGGCCTCCGCCGGCGACGAGCTCAACCTCTCCGTCACCGGCGTCATGATCGAAGACGGCCGCATAACCATCACCGTCGATGCCTCCGCCCTCGACGCGTCCTTCCGGAAAGGTACCCTCGGCGCCAATGCCAACCTGACCATCACCTACGACCAGTTCAACCAGGTGATGTCCGGCTACTTCCCGCTGACCTATTTCGACAAATTCAACGGCCACGATTATGTCGACCTCGGCCTGAGCGTCGTCTGGGCCACCTGCAACGTGGACGCCATCCATCCTGCCGGCTCCGGCGGATTCTATGCCTGGGGCGAACTCAACGAAAAGCCCAAATATGAATGGTCCAATTACCTCTGGGCCGATGGCGTTTACGACAAACTCACCAAGTACTGCACCAATGAGGCATACGGCACTTTTGACAACGCCCGCTTCCTGGCTGACGACGACGACGTTGCGCACCAGAAATGGGGCGGCGCCTGGCGTCTTCCCAACAAGGCGGAAATGGAAGAACTGTGCAACCAGGCCAACTGCTCAAGCGTCTGGACGATAGAGAACGGCGTCGTCGGCCGCAAGTTCACCAGCAAGAAGGAAGGCTACACCGACAAGTCCATCTTCCTCCCCGCCTATGGCTTCTACGACGGAGCCGTAAACAAAATGACCACCGCCGGTTTCTACTGGTCTTCATCCCTGATAACGGCCACCCCGTACGGAGCGTACTGTCTCGAAATCACAAGCGGCGCCGCATTCACTTATGAAGAAGAGCGTTACCGTGGATTCCTAGTCCGCCCCGTCGTGAGTGCTCCCGGTCCTGATCCCGAACCCGTACTTGGTACCCTGGACAACCCCTTCACCCCGGCCCAGGCCGCAGAGGCGGTCAAGGACTTATCCTGGACCAGCAACACGGTGTACGAGTATCTCGATGACGTATATGTGAAAGGCAAGATCTCACGCATCCTCGATAAGGGCACCTTCACGGAGGGCGGCACCTATGGCAACGCCTCGTTCTTCATCTCGGAAGACGGGACGACCGATGAGTTCTACTGCTTCCGCATCCTGTACCTTGGCAACAAGAAATTCACAACCGGCCAGACCGACATCAAGGTCGGTGACGACGTTATCATCCACGGCCAGCTGATGAACTACCACGGCACAACGCCGGAGACGGTTTCCGGAAAGGCTTACATTTACTCTTTGAACGGCAAGACGGAGTAAGGTACAGATTCTTCGCTGCGCTCAGAATGACAGAGGGGGCGCTCGTTCATATACAGATTCTTCGCTGCGCTCAGAATGACAAAAGGGCGCTCGTTCATATACAGATTCTTCGCTGCGCTCAGAATGACAAAAGGGCGCTCAGAATGACAAAAGGGCGCTTAGAATGACAAAATGTGACGTTCCTGTCATTCTGAGCGCAGCGAAGAATCTGTACTCCAACGAGGTTCCCTTCTGCAGGGGCTTGGCGAACGTTACAACGGATTCTCAGTCCGTCCCGTCAAAAAATAAGGTTTGCCCCTTGCCGAAAATACTGTATCTTTACAGCCATGAAATTCATCAGCTGGAACGTAAACGGCCTGAGGGCCGTTGCAGGCAAGGGATTTGCCGATATTTTCGATGGTTTTGACGCAGATTTCGTCTGTCTCCAGGAGACCAAACTGCAGGCCGGCCAGTTGGATCTGGAGTTCCTCGGCTACACCTCCTATTGGAATTACGCCGAAAAGAAAGGCTACTCAGGCACCTGCATCTACACCCGCGAGGAGCCCCTCGGCGTGACGTACGGCATCGGCATCCCGGAGCACGACACCGAGGGCCGCGTGGTCACGCTGGAAATGCCCGGTTTCTACCTGGTGAACGTCTATACCCCCAATTCCCAGGACGGCCTGCGCCGCCTCCCCTACCGCATGGAGTGGGAAGACGCCTTCAGGGAGTACCTCTGCGGCCTTAAGGAGCGCAAGGGCGTGATAGTCTGCGGCGACATGAACGTCGCGCACGAAGAGATTGACCTGAAGAATCCCGCCACCAACCACCTGAACGCCGGTTTTTCCGACGAGGAGCGCGGCAAGATGACCGAACTGCTCGGCGCCGGCTTCGTCGATTCCTGGCGCCTCCAGCACCCGGACGAGGCCAAATACTCCTGGTGGTCATACCGCATGGCGGCCCGCGAACGGAACGTCGGGTGGCGCATCGACTACTTCCTGGTGTCCGAAGGCCTGAAGGAGCGCATCGTATCTACCGATATACACAACGAAATCTACGGTTCCGACCATTGCCCGATTGAACTCGTGCTCGAATAAGTCATGGCGGCGAAGGGCGGAAATACCTGATTCCATTTATTTTGCGTATCTTTGCGCCCGTGATAAAGAAGTACCTGATAGTTTTCCTGATCTCGATGCTCCCTCTGATCGAGATTCGCGGTGCCATACCTTACGCCGTAGGCTTCGAGCTGCCGCTTGTCCCTTCCTATATTGTCGCAATCCTTGGCAATATGCTTCCCGTACCGTTTATCTTTTTGTTTGCCAGGAAGATACTCGAGTGGGGCAAGGACAAGAAGGTAATAGGGAAGTTCTTTACCTGGTGCCTTGAGAAGGGCGAAAAAGGCGGCCGCAAGCTGGAGGCAAAGGCAGGTCACGGCCTCTACTGGGCCCTGTTGCTCTTCGTAGGCATACCCCTGCCCGGTACCGGAGCCTGGACCGGCACCCTTGCCGCCAGTTTCCTCAACATGGATTTCAAGAAGAGCGTCCTGTTCATCATGCTCGGCGTCGTACTTGCCGGCGTAATCATGCTGCTTGCTTCGCTTGGAGTCTTCGGGGCCGTCAAGCTGGTAAGTTAACTAAGACTGCTGCCAACGTGTCATTTTCCGGCGCGTTGGAGGCATTCTGGCCCCGAAATGCTCCTGACGTGCCTGAATCTGTCCCGTTGGCGGCACGTATAAAGACGGCCGGTTCCCTGCATGTCAGGAAACCGGCCGTCAGAATTACGCTTATGGCGTTGTAATTATTTGCGGATGGCTGCGATGCCGGGGAGTTCCTTGCCCTCGAGAGCCTCGAGCATGGCGCCGCCGCCGGTGGAGACGTAGCTGACCTTCTTTGCAAAGCCCATCTGGGTGACGGCAGCAACGGAGTCGCCGCCGCCGACGAGGGTGTAAGCGCCCTTCTCGGTGGCCTGGGCCAGGAATTCGGCAATCCTTAGGGTTCCCTTGGCGAAAGGAGCAATCTCGAATACGCCGACGGGGCCGTTCCAGAGGACGGTCTTGGAGTCGAGGATGACTTTACCCCAACGCTCCTGGGACTCGGGGCCTGCGTCTACGCCCTCCCAGCCGTCGGGAATCTCATGGCTGGGTACGATCTGCGTGTGTGCGTCTGCGCTGAAGTCGTCGGCCACGAGGGTCTGGACGGAGAGGTAGATGTTTACGCCCTTTTCCTTGGCCTTTGCCATGATTTCCTGTGCCTGGGGGATGAGTTCGTCTTCGTGCAGGGAGTTTCCGATCTTGCCGCCTTCAGCCTTGATGAAGGTGTAGCCCATGCCGCCGCCGATGATGAGGTTGTCGACCTTCTCGAGCATGTTCTCGAGGACTGCGAGCTTGCTGGATACCTTGCTGCCGCCGATGATTGCGGTGAAGGGGTGTTTGGCATTCTTGAGCACGTTGTCGATGGCCTTGATTTCGCCTTCCATGAGGTAGCCGAACATCTTGTCATTGGGGAAGTAGTCGGCGATGAGGGCGGTGGAGGCATGTGCGCGGTGTGCGGTGCCGAATGCATCGTTGATATAGCAGTCGGCGTAGGAGGCGAGGGTCTTTACGAAGCCCTTCTGGGACTCCTTGACGACTGCCTTTGCCGCCTTCTTCTCTTCGTCGGTGGCATCTTCTGCGAGACCGCGGGGCTTGCCTTCCTCTTCTGCGTAGAAGCGGAGGTTCTCGAGGAGGAGTGCCTCACCGGGCTTGAGGGCTGCGACCTCGGCCTGGGCCTTCTGGCAGTCGGGGGCGAATTTGACGGGGACACCGAGGCACTCGGACACATGTGCGAGGATGTGCTTGAGGGAGTACTTGTCGGTTACGCCCTTGGGACGTCCGAGGTGGGACATTATGATGAGGGAACCGCCGCCTGCGAGCACTTTCTTGAGCGTGGGCATGGCCGCACGGATGCGGGTGTCGTCGGTAATTTCGAATTTTTCGTTGAGGGGTACGTTGAAGTCAACGCGGACGATGGCTTTCTTGCCGGTGAAATCGTAGGAATCGATGTGCTGTTGCATAAAATATGATGTTATTATGATTTTCCGTCGCAAATTTAGCAAAAATATCAATACCTTTGTATCATGCGGTTTCCCCTCGGCAGATGCACCCGGTGTGTTTCCGCAGAAAACACTGAGATGATTGAATTTCCCGATATATCCTGGAAAGATTACTCCCTGCTTGACAGTGGAGAAGGCGAGAAGTTGGAACGCTTCGGCTCGTATGTGCTTGCCCGCCCGGAGCCCAAGGCTCTGTGGAACAAGAGCCTGCCGCAGGCGGAATGGAACCGCCTTGCTCATACGCGCTTCCGCCCCGGCGCCGGATTCGGCAAGGCCGGCAAGGAAGACAGCGGCACATGGGAGCGCCTCCGTCAGATGGACGACCAATGGTGGATCAGGTATCGGCTGAACGCGGATTCCGCGTTCAGCCTCCGCCTCGGGCTTACGTCATTCAAACATGTGGGAGTATTTCCGGAGCAGGCGCCGAACTGGGAATTCATCTATTCCCGGTGCCGTGCGATGGACCATCCGCGGGTGCTGAATCTCTTTGCCTATACCGGAGGAGCGTCCCTTGCCGCACGTGCCGGCGGAGCAGAGGTGACGCATCTTGATTCAGTCCGCCAGGTGGTTACCTGGGCACGGGGGAATATGGAACGCAGCGGCATGGACGGCATAAGGTGGATTATAGAGGATGCAATGAAGTTTGCACGGCGTGAGGCCCGCAGGGGCAACGTTTACGACGGCATCATCCTCGATCCCCCTGCATACGGCCATGGTCCCGACGGCGAGAAGTGGAAGCTCGACGAGTGTCTTTTCGAGTTGCTGCGCACCGTGGCGCAAATCCTTGCTCCCCACGGTTTCGTGGTTCTCAACCTCTATTCCAACGGCTACAGCGCCGCCCTCGGCGAGACCCTCGTCCGGGAGGCTTTCGGAGTGGCGCCTGCGCCAGCTCCCCAAGGCCCGGCGATTACTTCCGGCGAACTTGCCCTTAATGATTCCTTCGGAAAAGTATTACCTTTGTCAATAGTAGTAAGACTAGTAAAATGAAACGTTTAGCAATCATTCTCGCGGTTCTTCCCGCCATCGTTTCCTGCACGCTGAATTTCGGATTCGTCCCGATAATCGGAAATGGAAAGCTTGCAGAAAAGTCTTTTACCTTCGAGTCCTTCGACGGCATCGTAGTGAAGGGCGCTGTAGATGTAGTCTTCATTCCCACGGTGGGGGAGAGTTCCGCCGTGCTCCGTACGGACGAGAACCTGCTTGACGCCTACACCCTCGAGGTCGTTGGCGGAGAGCTGGTCATCAGCTCCGAGAAAGGCAAGAACCCTATGCCCAAGGATGGTACCAAAGTGACAGTTAAAGCTCCTACTATCAGCAAGATGCATGTTTCCGGCTCTGGCGACTGCTCCATTGACGGCACCCTTGTTGCTCCCGGCGATTTCAATTTCTCGGTC
>CAMOGR010000200.1 GCA_946614205.1 uncultured Bacteroidales bacterium
GATGACGGGGCAGTAGAGCGATACGCCGCTGCCTGCGGAAGGGCCTTTGAATATCGGCCTGCTGCCGCTGACCACCACTGCGCCGCGGGGAACGACGATGCGTCCGTCGGCGTTGCGGGGCAGGAATTCGCCCTTGGTGGCATCGAACAGGGCCGTAGAGGACGTGATGATGACTCCGGAAGCGATGACGGCCCCTTCCTGCACTATCGTGCCCTCGTAGATGCCGCAGTTGCCGCCCACGAAAGCACCGTCTTCGATGATAGTGGGAAGGGCTCCGGCAGGTTCGAGCACACCGCCTATCTGGGTGGAAGCCGAAATGTGTATGTGCTTGCCTACCTGCGCGCAGGAGCCTATGGTCACGTGACTGTCGACCATGGTGCCTGTATCCACATAAGCGCCTACGTTGATGTAGGCAGGGGGCATGACGATGGCGCCGGGAGCCACGAAGGCACCGCGCCTGATGCTGGTGCCGCCGGGGACTATGCGCACGCCGTCCTCTGCGGTGAAGCGGCGCACCGGGAATGTATCTTTGTCGAAGAATGAAAACTGGCCTTCGCTCATGTCGCGTATGGCCCCGAGCCGGAATCCGGCAAGTATGATTTCCTTCACTTCGCTGTTGACGCGCCACTGTCCGTCAATCTTCTGGGCAACGCGCAGGGCACCCGCCTCAAGGGCCCCGATTACTTCTTCAAACTGTTTGAGAGTCACTTCCATAAGGCATCGAGTACGTTTTTCATCTTTTCGAATGTGGACTCCGCCGGAGCGGAAAGAGGCAGGCGCAGAGCCGGGCCGCAGAGGCCGAGGAGCGAAAGGGCCGCCTTGGCAGGAACGGGATTGGACTCCACGAAGCATGCCTTGAAGAGGGGGAACAGACGGTGGTGCAGTTCCCTGGCGAGGTTCCAGTCGCCGCAGAGGGCTGCCCGGGACATGTCGCTCACCTCGGCGGGGGCTATGTTGGAGGCCACCGAAATGACCCCGTGGGCGCCTGTGGCCATGAAGGCGAAGGTCATGTCGTCGTCGCCGCTCAGGACCGCGAAGCCCTCGGGGGCGCGGGCGATTATCTCGCTCACCTGGTCGTATTTGCCGGAGGCTTCCTTGATGCCGATGATGCCGGGGACCTCGGTGGCAAGGCGTATCACGGTGTCGGGCAGCATGTTGGCTCCCGTGCGGCCGGGTACGTTGTAGATGACTACCGGCAGGGGCGAATACTCGGCGACTGCCTTGAAGTATTCGTACTGTCCCTGCTGGGTGGGCTTGTTGTAGAACGGGACGACCACCAGCAGGGCGTCGGGACAGAGCGGGGCCACAAGGTCGATGTTGGCCTTGGTGCCGGGGAGGCTGTTGGAGCCCACTCCAGCGAGGAGGGGCTTCCCGGCGGCATTGGCCTTGACGAGCTTGAAGATTTCGACTTTTTCGTCGGGGGTAAGCGTGGGGGTCTCCGCGGTGGTACCCAGCGGGACGAGGAAATCTACTCCCGATTCCACCTGGCGGCGTACCAGGGCGGCGAGGGCCTCGAAGTCAACGCTGCCGTCGCCAAGGAAAGGCGTAACGAGCGCGGTGCCGCAGCCTTTGAATAACATATCTTTCATAATATCAGGTCTTTGAATTCATGTATTCCGTCAAGTCCCTCGGTGAGGAGGGCGGCTGCGACAGCCCCTTCGGCAAAGCCCTTGCGGGAGAAAGCCTCGTGCGTGAAGGTGAGAGAGTCGACGCCGGAGGTGAAAGTGGCCGTATGGATGCCCGGCACTTCGCCTATGCGCTTGGCCCCTATCTCGGGCGTCACGCCAAGGGTGTCGGAGATGATCGCCCCTATGCTTTTGGCAGTGCCGCTGGGAGCGTCAAGCTTGTGGATGTGGTGGATTTCGTCGACGCGGGGAGTGTACCCGTGGCCCTTGAGCACCGTGCAGGCCCGCTCGACCGCCGCGAAGAAGGCGTTGACTCCTATCGAGAAGTTGGAGGCCCAGACCAACGGCGTTCCGGCCTCCCGGAAGGCGCTGAAAACCTGCTCTTTGATATCGTACCAGCCGGTGGTTCCGACCACCACTGCCTTGAAGTTGCGTGCGAGGACGGGGTAGTTGGCCCGGAAGGCCTCGGGAGTGGTAAAGTCGATGCAGACACATTCGCGGGCCGTCTGCGGGGGCACTGCGCATACGTCTTCCGTGGCACATTCGGGAGTGATGCCGCGGCTGAGCAGCACCTCTTCAACCATATGTCCCATGCGGCCGTAGCCGCTGATAATTATTTTCATTTCAAGTTATTTACCGGACCTCTTTCGTCCAATCCATGATAAAAAAATTTGCGATAAATCGTGACAGCCTCTTCCAAATCTGAAAGAAGTATGTGTTCGTCGCTGCGGTGCGCGTAGCGGATGGAGCCGGGACCGCAGATTATCTTGCGTTCGAAGTTGCTCAGGTGGGGGGCGTCGCTGCCGAAACTGACAGGTGCGGAGGGGAATCCGGGGAGGGTCAGGTAGCGGGCCGGGGAGTCTCCGCCGTATTCGGTAATTTCGAGATTGTCAGAAGCTTGCGCCCGCATCCAGGTGCATATCGCTTCGTCGCTTGCAAAGGTGGTGCGGAAGTACAGGCGGCAGCTGAGCTCGCCGCTCAGGACGTTCTGGGGGTTGGGGCTCTGCAACTGTCCGACGTTCCAGGTAGCGGGACCAAGGACCGGGTCGTCGGGGAAGGGGGCGCAGCGCAATGCCTGCATGAAGTCCAGGAACATGTCCACAGCGCTGCGGCCCCACTGGGGGTAGCCGCTGTGGAAAGGTTCGCCAAGGAATTTCAGTCCGAAGGATTTCGTGCCCTTGGATGCACTCACCATCTTGTTATCGGTGGGTTCGCCGACAACCAGCAGCGGGGCGCGGAAGGGCGTACGGGCAAATGCCTTGGCGCCCCAGGAGCCCGTCTCTTCGCCGCTCAGAATAAGGAGGCCGAAACCGCTGCGTCCTTCTGCGGCAAGCGATCGGCATGCCTGGTACATGGCCCAGACCTGGCCCTTGGCGTCGCAGGACCCGCGCCCGGTGACGCGATCCGGCAGGAATTGCGGGGGTATGTACGGGGGTACGGTGTCCATGTGGCTGCAGAACACCACTTTGGGCGTACCCCAGCTCAGCAGGACGTTCAGCGTACCGTCGCCCACTTCGAAGGTCTCGATACGCGGGGCCTCCAGGTGAGCGGCAAGCCACTCGCCCAGTTCCCGTTCGCGCCCGGACGTGGAATCTAAGGACAATATCTTGCGAAACAGTTCCATCCTACATCAGTATATCCTTGAGTATGCCGGTGGCCGCAAGGCGCGCTCCCTCACCGGAGCCCTTGATAACCAGCGGATAAGCGTCTGACGAATGAATCACGGTGACGTTCTGTGTGCCGTCTATCCAGTAGTACGGGCTCTCTATGCCCACCTCCTTCATGCTGATGCCAGCTGCAAAGCCGTGCGGCGCTGCGGCATCAGCCTTGAAGTACGCCACGAAGCGGCGCCTCAGACCCTTGGCCTTCAGGCTGTCCTCCTGGGAGGCTAGCTGCGGCTCATAAGCCTCGAGCTTGGCATAGAAATCCTCTATCGAGCCCGAGAAGAAATCTTCCGGCAGGAAGGGATGAATCTGCACGTCGGAGGCCTCCAGTGGCACTCCGGCCTCGCGGGCGAGGATGAGCAGCTTGCGCAGGGCGTCGCGGCCGGCAAGGTCGGTGCGGGGGTCCTTCTCCGTGAGGCCTTCCTGCTGGCTCCGGCGCAGGATGGCGGCGAAACTCTCGCCCCCGGTACCCCGGTAGCTCGCGAAAAGGTTGTTGAGGGTGCAGGAGACGACGGCCTCGATGCCGGTGATGCCGCCTCCGATAATGGAACCCGCCGATACTGACTGCAGAACCGGCAGTGCGTTGCCCACCGTGGTGTCGTAACGGAAGAAAGCTCCGTTCTCGGCCGCGGCTGCCTTGATGGCGGCGTAATCGGCGTAAGGGATTGAAAGCGAGCGGCGGTTGGAGCTCACTATGTTGATTCCCGCATTGAGCAGCGGGATGAACTTGCGCCAGATATCCTTGCTGTCGGTGCAGTCCACGAAGACGCTGCGGCTGCGTGCCGTCTGCAGCACATGGTCGGCAAAGTCGTGCCCGGAGGATATCCCTGCAAGATTGATGCGTTTGCCGGCTACGGGGAAAACGCCGTCACAGGCCGCCAGGATGTCCTTCAGCGCCGTTCCGACGGCTCCGGCTCCGGCGACGTACACGTCGATGGTCGAAAGCGCCCGCTTTTCGAAGAATTCCCTATGGATGGCGGCAACGGCGCTGCGGCACACCCTGGCCCGCACCGGGACGAGGAAATTGGTGCCCGCCTCAACCTCTATTTCACCGAGGGGCTTGATGCCGGCCTCGCGGAGCGCAGTGCCCATTCGGCGCAGAGCACCCTCTACCGGGACGGGACCTTCCGCGACCAGCGCTACGGTTGCAGTGGAGGGGGTATCTTCGGGGGTATCTTTCTGAGAAGCCGTAACACCTTTGTATTCGGCAACTTCCGATTCCCTGCCGCAGATGGTGGTGCCGGGGTGCCCGGGCTCGAAGGTGTTGAGTATGCGAATGGCAAGCCCCTTCTCCCGGGCAGGGCCTACCGCCGGAGCGTAAAGCACCTTGGCGCCGTAGCGGGCAAGGTCGAAGGCGGCACGGTAACTGATGGACGGGATGCTGCCGGCGGCCGGTACATCCTTGGGGTTGGCGGTGAGGATGCCCGGAACGTCGGTCCATATCTGGAGGTCGTCGGCATCGAGCGCTGCGGCGTACAGCGAGGCGCTGTAGTCGGAGCCTCCGCGGCCGAGGGTTGTCACCTCCCCCTTCGGGTCTTTTGCTATAAATCCCTGGGCCACAAATATCTGCGCATTGGGATTGGCCTGCACGGCATCCTTAATGGCTGCATAGGTGAGGGCGGTGTCGGCCTCGGTGGAACCGGGAAGGGTACGCACGAGCTCGCGGGAATCGAGCCATACGGTCTTGAAGCCTTCGCAATGCAGCTTGCGGGCGAGAATGCGGGTAGAGAGAATCTCGCCGTACTGCTCTATCGTACGCGGTATGCAGCGGATTTCCGTGAATGTATCCTTGCAGTCGACTATTGCGAGTTCGCGGTCGGGTCCGGTAAAAAGCCGGTGGATTATCTTGATGTGGCGCTTCTGGAGGTCTTCCAGCTGGTGTTCAGGGTCTTCGGCCCTGCCGATTTCGAGCAGCGCATCGGTGCAGCCGCGTATCGCCGAGCAGACGAGCGTCACCCGGTCGCGCCTGGCCGCCTCCTCTACAATGTCGAGGACGCGGGACATCGCTGTCGCGTTTTCTACGGAAGAGCCTCCGAATTTGAGTACTATCATACGTTGTCGGTGTAATCAAACAAATATAGGGATTATTTTTTATATTTGCGTGATATGAGAATTGAGTACGACTACGACCTGAGCGCCCATAACACCTTCCGCATGAAGGTACGCTGCGCCTGCTTTGTGGAATACGAAAGCGTTGAAGAACTGGTCTCGATTGACTGGGACAGCCTCCCGAAGCCGCTGAAACACATCGGCGAAGGCTCCAACCTTCTGTTTACCAAAGACTTCCCCGGGACCATCCTGCATTCGGCCATCAAATACATAAAGTACGTGGACATGGGCCTGGACGAAGTGCCGGTCGTCGTCGGCGCAGGCGTACGCTGGGACGACCTTGTCGCTCAGCTGTGCGGCCACGGCCTCTGGGGAGCGGAGAACCTCTCCCACATCCCGGGCGAGGTCGGCGCGGCGGCGGTGCAGAACATCGGCGCTTACGGCGTAGAAATCAAGGACCTGATTGCCGGAGTGAGCTGCTACGATGTCGTGGAGCGCAAACGCTGCAAGTTCACCAACCCGGAATGCCGGTACGCCTACCGCGAATCCATGTTCAAGGAGTCCGGCGACCGCTACATTATCACGTCGGTGCTGCTGCGCGTCTGTCGCAGTCCGCGCCCGCGCCTTGAGTACAAGGGGCTTGCAGACATCGACGCCTCTACGCCCATGGCCGTGCGCGAGGCAGTCACCGGCATCCGCCGCAGCAAACTGCCGGAGCCTTCAGAAATCGGCAGCGCAGGGTCTTTCTTCAAGAATCCCGTCGTGAGTGCGGCGGAGTTCGTGCGCGTCGTGGAGATTGCGGAAAAAGAAGCCGGCGCTCCGGTGAACGTCCCCCATTACGTGCTCGAAGGCGGCATGATAAAGATTCCCGCGGCCTGGCTCATCGACCGCTGCGGCTTCAAGGGCGAGACCGAAGGAGGCGCGGCCGTCTACGAGAAGCAGCCGCTTGTACTCGTAAACGCCACAGGGTCAGCCACTCCCGCAGACGTACTGGAGCTCGAGAGGCGCATCGTCGCCACGGTCCACGAACGTTTCGGCATCTCCCTGCACCCCGAGGTGGAGCACCTGTAATTTTGCCATAAAATGACTATCTTTGCACCCGCTCCTGTACAATGGAAGAGTAAATGGAAAAAATATCCAAAAGCATATGGCGTTCACTGCTCGAAAAGTTCAAGGAATCGGTGCTGTCGGTTCTGCCCGTCAGCCTGATAGTCTTTGCGCTTTC
>CAMOGR010000201.1 GCA_946614205.1 uncultured Bacteroidales bacterium
TGATACTCGACGAGCCTTTCTCGGGCTTCGACCCGGTTAATGCGGAAATCATCCGCCAGGAGATTCTCCGTCTGAAGGACGAGGGGGCCACGATCATCCTTTCCACCCACAACATGGAGTCGGTGGAGGAGCTTTGCGACAACATCGCCCTCATAAACAAGGCGCGCCTCGTCATTACCGGCGGCGTGGAACACATCCGCCGCGAGTACGGCAACAACAACGTCGAGCTTGTTTACACTGACGAATCCGGCCGTCACACCGAGGTCCTGCCCCGCGAGACCGACGGCACCTCCACTCTCCAGACCTACCTTTCCAAGGGCGTTACAGTCAATTCGTACAAGGAGCTCATGCCGCGCATGAACGACATATTCATCAAATTAGTCACAGAGAAGCAATGAACCTTCGCACAACCGGAATAATCATCAGCCGGGAATACCTCAACAAGGTGAAGAAGAAGAGTTTCCTCATCACCACCTTCCTCGTTCCCGTGTTGTTCGCAGCACTGTGCCTGCTGCCTTCCCTCATCATGTTCGGCACCAAGGAAAGCTCCAAGAACATCGCCGTTCTCGACCGTTCGGGCCTTGTTGCCCCCTCGCTGCAGAGCGGCGAGACCGCCCAGTACACCATCCTCTCCGGGGGTGATCCCGACTCTCTCAAGACCTCCCTCAAGGCTTTGGGATACGACGCGCTCCTTGTCGTGAGCGACCTTGACACCGTGGAGCGCACCGTCAGCGCCGACGTGTATTCCGTCAAGCCTCTCGGAGTCGACCTCAGCGAGAATCTCAATTCCCGCATCGACGACGCCGTGGAGGCCTGGAGAATAGAGCAGTCCGGCGTGAGCAACCTCAAGGAGCTTATGCAGGACGTTCGCGCCCACGTCAAGCTCAAGTCATACACCGTGGACGAGGAGGGCAAGGAGAGCATCTCCGAGTCAGGAGTGTATATGGCCGTTTCGATGATACTGGGCATGATTATCTACATGTTCATCACCCTTTTCGGCAGCATGGTCATGTCTTCCGTAATTGAAGAGAAGGCTAGCCGCGTCGTGGAGGTCCTGGTGAGCTCCGTCAAGGCCACCGAACTCATGTTCGGCAAAATAATAGGCGTAGCCCTCGTGGCCCTCACCCAGTTCCTGCTCTGGATTCTGCTCACGGGAGTCATAGTCGGCGTAGTCGGCGCCGTCGCCGGTCCCGACCTCTTCGGCGGCAGCGATCCCACCGAGCTTGCAGGCGCGATGGGCGTCGATTCCGGACAGATTGAGGCCGCAGCTGAAGCGGTGTCCGATTCCGACGGTCTCGGCGTCATTCTCTCAACGGTCCGCAACCTTCCGTTCGGGACCATCGTAGTGTGTTTCATCCTCTTCTTCTTTTTCGGCTACCTGCTTTATGCCTCGATGTTCGCGGCAATAGGCTCCGCCGTGGAGAACGAGGGCGATTCCAACCAGCTGCAGCTTCCGCTCACCATCCCCCTGCTGCTGGGCTTCCTGATAGCGTTCTACGCATTCAAGGCTCCGGACAGCTCGCTGGTGTTCTGGGGTTCCATGATACCTTTCACATCGCCCATAGTGATGCTTGCCCGCCTTCCCTTCGGCGTCCCCGCATGGGAAATAATCGTCTCGGTGCTCCTGCTTGTCGCGACGGCAGCCGCCACTGCATGGGCTTCCGCAAAGATTTACAAGGTCGGAATCCTCATGTTCGGCAAGAAATCCACCTGGAAAGACCTCTGGAATTGGTTTAAACAGAAATAAGCTATGAAAAGACTCTGTATCGCCGTTATGGCACTCTGCCTTTTTGCAGGCTGCAAGCAAGGGTTCACCTGGCAGAAGTTTGCAATGGACGGCCACCGTACGGGTGTCACGGCCCCGTCTGCCGACAACGTCCCCCAGGCGCTCGGCACGCTCGGCGCCGACGGCTCCTACACCGCTCCCAACGGAAAGGTTTTCACCGAAGGAGCCACCTGCCGGACGGCAGCCCTTCTTATCGGAGCGCAGGACGCCATGGCCCGCGTCAAGGAAGTCGTGGGCTTCTCGACCCGTTTCATGACCAAGGAGCGTCCCGAGTCTGAGCTCAGCAATTTCGTGGTCGATTTCATCCGCGAGGAGGCGGCGAGGCTGACCGGGCTCAGGACCGACGTTGCAGTCACCAACTTCGGGGGCATACGCGTTGACATGCCCGAGGGCGATGTCCTTCTGGATGACGTCCGTTCCATGTTCCCCTTCAACAACAAGATAGTGTGGGTTGAACTGAACGGAGAAAGCCTCCTGCGTCTCATGAATGAAATCGCCGAATTCGGTCCCCAGTGCGTGAGCGGAGTGACGATGGTCATCAGCGACCACAAGCTCGAGAGCGTCCTGGTGGACGGCAAACCCATTGAGCCCAAGAAGAAATACGGCGTGGCCACAGTGGATTTCCTGCTCGACGGAGGCGACAACCTCCACGTGGGCCAGGGTGCCACCAAACTGGTTGATACAGGAGTTATAATCGGCGATGCCATAGAGGGTTACGTAAGACGTCTTACCGCCGACGGCAAGGCCATAGAATACAAGACCGACGGGAGGGTCATAGTAAAGTGATGAAAAGACTGTTCGCAATATTTGCGGCGGCTGCCGCCCTGTGCGCCTGCGGGCCCCGGCTCGTTATCCTGCATACCAACGACACCCATTCCCATTTCGACCCCCTGCGCGACGGCCGTGGCGGAATCATCGAACGCGCAGCCTTCGTGGATTCCGTACGCAAGGCCAACGGTCCCGACAAGGTCCTCCTGCTGCATGCTGGAGACTTCAATCAGGGAACGTCCTACTACACGGAACTGAAGGGGAGCCTTGAGGTGGAAATGATAAATGCCATGGGCTATGATGCAATCGCCCTCGGCAACCACGAGTTCGACGACGGCATAGAAGACCTCACCGAGCGTGTGAAGAAAATCAATTGCCCCGTGGTCTGCGCCAATCTGGATCTGCGTTCCTTCGAGCTCGGAGAATACGTAAAGCCTTATACCATAGTTGAGAAGGCTGGCATGAAGATAGGCATCATAGGCCTCGAGGCCGACATTTCGACCTGCGTCGCCAAGCCCATCTCTTCCCGTATCCCGCAGCTCGACCCCGTGCGCGAGACCAACCACTGGTCCGAGCATCTCAGGAACGTCGAGCACTGCGACCTTGTGCTGCTCCTCTCCCATCAGGGTTACGAGGAGGACCAGGCCAATGCCGCTCTCATTAAAGGCGTGGATATAGTTGTAGGCGGCCATTCACACACTTTCGTGGACGGCCTTGTGTATGTAGAAGATCCCAACGGCTACAAGACCCCCATAATAACCGACGGTTGCTGGGGTCTGGAGATGGGAGAAATCAAACTCTGGTAGGATGATTCAGTCAATGACAGGATACGGCCGGGCGGAAGCCCTGCTGGAAGAAGGAAAACTGACGGTCGAGATTCGTTCCGTCAACGGCAAGAACGCCGACATATCAATCAAGACCTCGCTGCTTCCCAAAGACCGCGAAATGCCTCTGCGCAAGCTCCTTGCGGACCGCCTGCAGCGGGGTACGATAGATTTGTTCCTTACGTGGGAACCCAATGCCGGGAGCAGTGCGCGCACCGTCAACCTCCCTCTGGCGCTCGATTATTACAGGCAAATCAAGGAACTCGGCGCCGAAATCGGAGCCGTCGACCTCAACCTGCAGGACCCTAACATTCTGTTGTCCACTCTGCTGCGTATGCCCGACGTGGTCGACTCCACGACACGGCGCGACGTCATCACCCCCGAAAACTGGCCACTCGTGGACAAGGCGATAGGGGAGGCGCTCGATGCCATCGTGGCCTATCGCAAAGACGAGGGCGAGGCGCTCCGGCGTGACGTGACCTCCCGCGTCCATACCATACTGGAGCTCGAGGACGAGGTGGAGAGCTACGAGGCGGAGCGCATTGCCGCGGCCCGCGAGCGTATAGTCAAGACAGCCGAGGATCTGCGGCTGAATCTCGACCCTGAACGCCTGGAGCAGGAGATGGTCTACTACCTCGAAAAGTACGACATCAACGAGGAAAAGGTACGCCTGCGCCAGCATTGCAGCTATTTCCTCGATACCGTCTCGAGCGAGCCCTATCCGGGCAAGAAGCTTGGCTTCATAATCCAGGAAATGGGACGTGAGATAAACACCACCGGCTCCAAAGCCAACCACTCCGGCATACAGAAGGCCGTTGTGCGCATGAAGGATGAACTCGAAAAGATTCGCGAACAGTCGATGAACATTTTATGAGAAAGCCTGTTGCGATATTGCTTGCCTTGCATTTTGCACTCTGCCTCGGAGCTCAGGCCCCGGGCGGCGGAGCCACTGAACGCCTCGACACCCTTTCAGCATCGGTGTTTACCGGCGAGAGTGCCTCCGGCGTGCTGTCGCGCGGGCGCAATATCCGCACCGAGGTCATTTCTTCCGCCGGCCTTCGCAAGATGGCCTGCTGCACCCTTGCCGACAGTTTCGAGAATTCAGCCTCAGTGTCGGTGGGATACAGCGATGCCGTTACCGGAGCCCGCCAGATAAGGCTGCTCGGGCAGAGCGGCATCTATGTGCAGATGCTCGACGAGAATCGCCCCGTCATGCGTGGACTCGCCGCTCCATGGGGCCTGAATTACATCCCTGCGCAATGGCTGGAGAGCATCCAGATAGCCAAGGGAGTGACTTCAGTAATCAACGGAGTGGAGTCCATGACCGGCCAGATAAATGTAGAGCACCGCAAGCCGACGGACGAAATCCCGCTGTTCCTGCAGGCCTCCGTAATGAGTGACACAAGGGCTGACCTTAACCTTGCAAGCGCCCATCAGCTGGACCGGGACGGCAAGTGGAGTACGATACTCCTTGCCCATGCCAGCGGCAACTTCATGGACATGGACAACAACGGGGACGGATTCCTCGACGATCCGAGGGGCGGAATGGTCACCCTGTCTAACCGCTGGCTGTATTACGCTCCCAGCGGAGTCCAGCTCCGTTTCGGGGTGCATGGCCTGTATGACCGCAAGTCTGGCGGACAGGTTTCCGGCTCCAATCCCTGGCAGAGCGATGTCGCCAACACCGACGGCGGGGCGTACGCCAAGCTCGGTATTCCCCTCGACGCCGACAATACGCGCAACATAGCTGCCGTCCTGGATTACAGCTACCACGGTATCGGCGCCCGCTTCGGTGCCAACCCGTATTCGGCAGAGCAGAATTCCGCCTTTTTCAACCTCCTGTACCAGGACCACCGTTCAGACGTGCATCACCTGACCCTCGGACTCGGTGGTACGGCAGACTTTCTGGACCAAAGCGTCGTCCGTTCTTTGCAGGACTGGTATCACATGGAGGCGGATGGTTCCGTGAGGCACGTGAACGCCGGAGCTTTCGCCGAGTACACCTTCACTCCCGGCGACAGTTTCTCCGCAATCGCCGCCCTCAGGGGCGACTGGTTCCTTGGACGCGGATTCTTTGTATCGCCCCGTCTTACGCTCAGGTGGGCCCCATGGGAGAGCCTTGTCCTGAGGGGCAACGGCGGCCGCGGACTCCGTCTCAGCCTGCCTCTGACCGACAATATCGGCGTGCTCTCCACCGGCAAGATATTCGAGGGAGCATTTGCCGGCGACTGCCTCGAGGACGCATGGACCTTCGGCGGCAATGCCACATGGTACCTGCCCTGGGACGGTACCGGCAAGACTTATGTCAGCTTCGATTATTTCGGTACACGCTTCACCAGCCAGATGTTCGTCGACTACACTGCCGACAGGATATACTTTTACGGAATGCCGGACGGCGCTTATTCCCGTACCGACAGTTTCCAGCTCGATTTCTCAAGTGAGCCTTTCCGCGGTTTCACCGTCAATCTTACAGGACGCCTCACCGACGCCCGCCAGAGCCTGCTTCACCAGAGTTCCGATGTCAAGCCCATGACGAGCCGGTACAAGGCGGTGCTCAACCTCCAGTACGCGACCCGCCTCCGCAAGTGGATATTCGATTTTACCGCAAGCCTGAACGGCCCCTGCAAGGTATGGGACTTCATGGCGGCGGACTACGAAGGAGGCTATACACCGGCCTATCCTCTTCTGTACGCGCAGGTTACGCGGCGCTTCAAAGGCTTTGAAGTGTACCTTGGCGGAGAGAATCTTACGGGAGCCACCCAGCGCGCACCCATTATCGGCGCAGACGCTCCCTGGAACATGAACTTCGACGCCAGCTGCATCTGGGGCCCCATCATGGGCGCCATGGTGTATGCGGGGCTGCGTCTGACAATTTGGAAAAAATACGATACAATATGAAATATCTCATGATTGCGCTTGCCCTCGTGCAAGTGGTTTTCCTTACGAGCCTGCATTGCGGCAACTGTGCGCGCAAGATAGAAGACAACGTCAGTTTCGAGAAAGGCGTGAAGGACC
>CAMOGR010000202.1 GCA_946614205.1 uncultured Bacteroidales bacterium
TCAGCCGTGAGCACCGCGGCTATCTTGCCGTTTAAGTCCCGTACGGGGACGGAGTAGGTGGTCATGAGCACTTCGCCGCCGTTCTCGTCAAGGTAGGGTTCCGACCAGTAGCCCTGCTGTGTCTCGATGGGCTTGGTGAACCATTCCTGGGAAGGATAGTCGTATTCGGGCGTGGCGAGAGACTTGATGACTATGTCTTCGCCGCTGCGCATGGCATAGGGGGAGAACTGCTGATACCGCCTGCTGTAGCCCGGTACAAGGGCAATGGTGGAGCCCATGACCGCAGGGTTGTCCTGCACCAGGCTGGCGGCCACCATGGGGAGACTGTCCGGATAGTTGAGGCACCACTGGGCTATGCGGATGTTGTTGCGGACAGCCGATTCCGCCTGGTCGATGACGTCCATGATGCGTATCCGGGTGTTCTCCAGCTGGCTTTCCGCGAGCAGCTCCGCCTCCTGTCGTATTGTCCTGGCGGAGAAAATGTACTGTATTATGGAAGAGGCCTCCAGGGTCACTGCAGCCACTATTACCAGCATAAGTCCGGCACCTGCCGCTTTGCGGGTCATTAAATTGTCGAGCGGCTTCATAGAATGGACTTGAGGGCTGCCCGGAATTCGGGCATGGGGTGAAGCGTATCGCGTTCTATTATGAGGGTCTTGAGGCCGGCGTAGGGCATCAGTTCCTCATTTATTTCGCTTATGGGACGGTCCGGCCCGAAATATACGGGGGCGAAAGCCTCCCAGAACTTGATTGCCACCGGCTTGGGCATGTGGAAGGCCTCCTGGATGAATGCGGGGTCGCTCAGGCAGCAGCACAGGTATACCATGCTCACGTCGAAGAGGTGGTTGCCGTAGCAGAAGTCGCCCAGGTCGATGAAGTATTTGTCATTGCCCGCGAAGATGGCGTTGCCGTACTGCAGGTCGCCGTGGATGGCGGTATCCTCGTCGGGAGTGTCGGCGATGAAGCGGCCGATTTTGTCCTTCTCGGCCGGAGTGAAGAACGGGTTCTCTTCGAGTAGCTTGTAGTAGCGGTCCTTGACGTTGGAGAACAGGGACGTATCTACGTGCGTGGCATGAAGCTGCTTGCACATCAGGGCGAACGTGGCGGCGTATTCGCCGACTCTCGAAGGGTCGTCTCCCGTGGCGCGGGCGAAGGATTTCTTGCCCACTATGCGATGGAAGCGGATGCCGTACCTGCCGTCCTCCGTCACCACGTAGTCGCCCGGTTCGGGTGTGGGTATGCCCTGGTCGTAGACCTTGCGGGCGAGCGTCATTTCGTCCAGCGGCTGCTGGATTTTGCCGGGGAAATAGAGTTTGAGCATGACCGACGGGTCTGTCTTGTGGTCGTAGCTCTGGCCGTTGGCGCCACCTCCGGAGAGGATGTAGTCGTCCAGTGAAATCTTAATTGCCTCCATTGCCGAAAACTTTGTTTATGAGTGACTGGAATTCGTCGAATGCGGGAGTGCCCTCCAGCTCGCGGAGGGAGTCTGCCAGGCCGCGGTAGTGCCATTCGTGGTCGGACGGGTCCTTGGCGTGGAATATTTTCCAGAGTTCATCACCCATGACTGCGTAGTCGCGGGCTATGGCCCTCATGTTGGACAGCTTGTCTCCCAGGGCGACGATTTTGGCGTCGTGCGGGGCTTTGGCTATGCGGTCTATCGCCGCCTGTTTGCGGTCGTGCCAGCTGTCTTCCTCGCTCAGGCCCTCGATGAACCTGTCGCTCTCCTCTTCCACGAGGCGGGCCACCCTGTCGCCGAACTCCTGCCGGAGCAGTTCCACGGTGACGTCAGTGTCTTCCACGGTGTCGTGAAGAGCCGCGGCGGCCAGGAGTTCCTGGTCGGAAGTCATGGTTGCGACTATTTCCATGGCCTCCATGGGGTGTACTATGTACGGGAAGCCTTTGCCACGCCTTTCGGTTCCGGCATGGGCCTTGACCGCGAAGATGATGGCGCGGTCGAGAAGTGAGGTGTTGAGCGGTTTGTTTGCCATGGGTCTATTGGTTCATGAACGGAAGGGCCGAGGCCTGGTCCACCAGGAATTCAGCCATGCCCTCATTGCTCTCGGACGGACCGTTGAGCGCGTCGAACAGCTTGCGGATACCGGCCCTGCCGCCTCCCTGCTTGAGGATGAACGCAATGCAGAGGTCCTGCGGGCCGAGGGAAGATGATATGATGTCCAGGTCGGTGAGACCTATCTGGTAGCAGGCCAGCTGGTATGCGCCTTCGGAGTAGTTCTTGATTATGTCTGCGATGTCTCCGAGGGTCTTGCACCCCAGCGCCTTGAACACGGTGAGGTACTGCATGAGGGAGACCTCCTGGATTTCCGCCTGGTTGACGGAGGCTATGCGGCGGTTCAGACCGTCGAACGGGCGCAGTTCCAGATAGCTTCGGAACGTGTCGCCGTCCAGCGGGGCGTCGCTCAGGTTGCCGGACGCCACGAGGGCCTGCACCCTCCTGCGGTAATCGGTCAGCTGGCTGCGTATCAGGCTGAACTGTTCGTCCACCAGCTCGAGCATGCCGGCGAGGCGGTTGAGATTGCGAAGGTGCTCCCTGGGCACCTCCACGCCGCTCTTGTAGCCGGTGTCGTGGTTCATGTTGGCCCAGGCGTGCTGGAGGATCGTGCGCATCTGTATCTCGAAGCGGTAGGGGAACCCCTTCATTGAGCAGATGTAGTGCAGCGACAGGTATCCGAACGAGTCTATTTCGTGTGCCTTCCGCTTGTCGACCGAGTTCTCCCAGTCCACGTCGAACAGGCGCTCGAGGGCGGACGCGACCTTGTCCACGTCGTCAATGTAGAAGGTTATGACGCGCAGGCCGATGATGTCGGTGATGTCCGACAGGCTCTTGTACTTGCTGCCCTTGAGTTCGAGCTTGCCTGCCAGTGATTCCTCCGACTTGACGCGGTATTCCAGCGCCGCGACTATGAGTCCGGCGTCTGCAATGGTGCTTTTCAGGGTGTCATGCACCTGCGAAGCGACCTCCTGGAAACGGGGCAGGAGGTCGCGGTATTCTTGCATTATAGCTTCGCAGTGTGCGTCGAGCTTGTAGGTCATCAGTGCTGGATGGACATTAATCTTATGTACTTGAGCACGGTGTCGCTCCATACCTCGTCGCCGGGGAGCTGATAGCGGCAGTTGCCCTTGGGGTCGGGGGTGAAGATCGTCTCGCCCTTGGGGGTGAGAGTCACCCAGCCGCGCTCGGACAGGGTGTAAATGTCGTCGCCCTCGACTGCATTGATGACTGCGAGAGGGTCCCACATCTTCTGGCCGGTGTCGCACTGGAGGTATTCATACACCCACTTGATGGGATGCACGTCGGTCCAGTTGATGTCTGCAAGCACCTGCTCGTCGGGGTAGCGCAGGGGGTCTCCGACCTCGCCGGGAGAGAAGACCATGTCGAGCTCCTTGGGCCACAGTTCGAAGAACTTGAGGGAGTAGTCGATGGCCTGGGTGAAGTTGTAGTCGGGCTCCACCGCTTCGCCGAAGACGCCGCCCATGAGGTAGATGTCCTTGACCTTTGCGCGCACGAGCTCCACTCCGCTGAGGGACGAAATCTCGTCGGGGACGGACTGAAGGAGGCGGGCAAGCGAGGTCACGAAGCCCACGGAGGCGATGGTTACGCTGTGGTCGGGCTGGTCTGCAAGTATCTGGCGGTAAAGCTTATATGCCTCGGGATACTCGCCCTTTGCCTTGTAGGTCTGCTTGAACAGGGGCTCGGAGTCCTCGCTGCGGGCGTAGGCCACGTTGTGGTAGGGGATGAAGACCTTGGGGTCCTTGATGCCCTTCCGCTCCAGGCCGATGGGAATCTGCGGGTAGCCGTAGAAGTTGTTCATGATGTCCACGGCATCGGCATTGGCCGCACCCATGCGGTCCACGATTACGCCGAGAAGCTTGCAGCGCTTCATGTCCATGTAGCGGTAGAGCATCATCAGGGCGAAGAGGTCGTCCGTGCTGGAGCCCATGTCGCAGTCGAAGATGATGTTGCATTCGCGCTGCTCGTAATTGGACTTGATGTTGATGCCCTTGCCCGCATCGTACACGGTGTGCTGGCCGTTGGCGCGTGCGAAGGCGAGTGCCGCGGCAAGGCTGTCTTCGGGGAAACAGCGGGTGCTGTCGAAGTAGTACTTGCCGGACTCGGGGTCTCTCCAGCCGCCTACGAGGCCGTTGTGCTCACGGGCATGCCTGACCACTGCCGGAATGCTCTTCTTGTCGAAACTGTTCTGGGTCTCGGCATAGGAAACCATGAGGCCCTTCTGAGGCTGGCGCATGGTGGCCAGATCCAGGGTGAAGCCGTCGGGGAACATCTGTCCCATGGCCCAGATGGCGTTGTAAAGCTCCTTGTCTGAGAGCTTGACCTGCGCTGAAGCCACAAGGCTCGCAGCCAGCAGGATGATTGCAGTTATGCCCTTGCGCATTGATGGATATTGATTAGGAGGTTAGACTCTCTGGCCGTAGGAGCGGTCGCTGGTGTTGACGGTAATCTTCTCTCCGGCTTCGATGAAGAGGGGAACCATGATGCGTGCTCCGGTCTCGAGCGTGACTTCCTTGAGTGCGGAGGATGAAGCGGTGTTGCCCTTGACTGCGGGCTCGCTGTAGGTCACCTCCAGGGTTACGTAGGTGGGAAGTTCGCAGGTGAGGCATCTTTCCTCGTCGCCGGTGACGAACATCATTTCAACGTGCTGGCCTTCTTTCATGAGGTCTGCGTTCTCGACGGCCTCGTGGGGAAGGGTAATCTGCTCGTAAGTCTCTTCGTGCATGAAGTTGAAGGACTCGCCGTCGTCGTAAAGAAATTGGTAGGGCCTGCGCTCGACTTCGATGGTTTCGATTTTTGCGCCGGCGGTGAAGGTGTTCTCAAGGATGCGGCCGTTTTCCAGGTTGCGGAGCTTGGTTTTCACGAAAGCGGGGCCTTTGCCGGGCTTGACGTGCTGGAACCATACTATCACACAGGGTTTGTCATTGAACTTCAGGTAAAGACCGTTCTTGAAATCTGCTGTTGTTGCCATATAACAATTGTAATTAGTTTTAACTTGCGAATATACTGAAATGCCTTGATTAATGCAAATTTTCGATTGCCCCGGCTACTTGTTCGAGAAGCCAGCGGGGCGTCGAGGTGGCGCCGCACACTCCGGCGGAGGCCGCACCTGCGAACCATTCCCTCTTGAGGTCTGCGGCTTTCCCCACCATGTGGCTGCGCGGATTCACGCTGCGGCACAGCTCGAATAGCACCTTGCCGTTGGAACTGGACTCGCCTGCCACGAACACCACGGTGTCGTGGGCGCGGGCGAATTCGCAGAGCTGCCGGTGGCGGGACGACACCTGGGCGCATACCGTGTCGTGTACGGTAAGCCGCTCCCCGGTCAGGGAACGCAGCTCCCGGGCTACGAGAGCGTATTCCTCGGGGCTCTTTGTCGTCTGGGAGAACAGCTCTACAGGCCCCTCGGAGGGGATTTTCCCTTCGCGGACCGCCTCTTGCAGGCCGGCTTGGCTGTCGACTACCACGGCCTTCCCTCCGGTCTGCCCCACGAGTCCGAGAACCTCCGGGTGGCCGGGCTTGCCGAATATCACCACCGCTGAGCGTTCCGCTGCCTGACGGATTTTCTGCTGCAGGCGCAGCACCACGGGGCAGGTGCAGTCTACGACCGAAAGACCGGCCTGCTGCAGTTCCCGGTAGGTGGAAGGAGGCTCCCCGTGGGCCCTGATTACGACAGTGCTTCCGGCGGGGAGACGCAGTGCCTGCGGCAGGCTGACCGTCACCAGTCCCCTGGAAGACAGGCG
>CAMOGR010000203.1 GCA_946614205.1 uncultured Bacteroidales bacterium
CAGCCAAGCCAGCAAGCCCGCTCCCGCCTTGGCGGCGCGGCTCCCGGCCTTTTCCTTGCCTACGGCCCCGGCAGCCTCAAGAGCCTCCCAAAGGCCCTCGGGCGGGGTCTGCGAATACTCCGACAGTCCTTGCCGGAGAGAATCTTTCCAATCTTTATTTGTCATTTGCCTTTTTATATTCTTTTATCTGCCGTGCCAGGATGGCCTTGGCCCTCAGGAACTGAGAGGCCGAGGAGTTTTCCTTTATTCCCAGCATCGACGCTATCTTCTTGTGCGGCAGCTGCCCGAAGACGTACAGGTTGAAAACGGTCCTGTAGCCGTCGGGAAGCTGTTCTATCATGCTTTGTAGCACTCCCATGGGCACCTGGTCCACCTCGGGGTCCTCGTCGGGTTCGGGTTCCGGCAGGCTGTCCACCGTCTCCGGGTGGCGCTTGTCGCGCAGGGTGTGCAGCGCACCGTTGACCACAATCCTGGTCAGCCACGCCTTTAGCGAGCCCTCCCCCCTGTAGCTGAAGCTGTCGATATGCCCGAAGATGCTGATGAAAGCATCCTGGAGCACATCCTTGACCTGATCGGTATCGCTCAGGTATCGGCGGGCAACGGCCGTCAGATACCCGGCATAGCGGTCGTAAAGCTCCCGCTGGCCACGGGCGTCCCCGCTGCCGGCAAGCTGCGCCAATTCCTGGTCGGACAGGCTATTTGCGGGTCTCGAATTCAAATTCTGCACTGGCGGCCTTGCCGTCGGTTGTGGTCCAGTTCAGTTTCAGTCTGTGGGGGCCGTCCTCCGTGGGAGGCAGCGAGTTTATGTCAAAGTATATTATTCCTTCCGAGTATTCGTCGCGGCTTTCGCCATGGGCGTCGTGGTATAGGGTGAGCTCGTACGGGTCGGCTCCCTGGACCAGGGTTATGTCGTGGCGGGCGGCATCGGCTCCCCACCATGCCTTGTAATTGACCGTAAGATATCCGTCCTCCACGCTGGTAATCCAGGAGTGGGACATAACGTCGATTCCGTCATCCCCGGCGCCTTCTGAAGGATACTGCAGGAATGCGCCCCGGTCGAGGTTCTCGAGCCAGTGAACGTCGGCCCTGTGGCCGTAAAGAGGTATCTCTTCGGCATATACGGTGACGGAGGCGAGGGCCCGGCATTCACCCTCGAACTCAAAAGGCGTCGAAGGATAGAGGAGCCCGAGCTTGCCGGAACTGAAATATACGGTGCCGTCAGGCGCCTGCCTTACGGTAACCACGGCGTCGGCCTTGTACGGGGCGTCCATGGGCGCCGTGACATCCTGCTCATAAAGCCCGCTGCTGCAGGCGCTCACAAAGGCCGCACAAACGGCAAAAAAAACTAATCTCTTTCTCATTCTGACCTATAAATACCCGCGGGGGCAAAATCTTGCACAAGGCGATGCAAGATTGCACGAAAGTAAGGATTATTATCGTAAAAATGCAACTCATGAAACACATATCTGCAATCGCAGCTCCGGTGCTGCTCTCGCTCGCCCTCGCCTCCTGCTCGAAGGGCGAATATCTCGCCCCTGGTGATTACATGAACGGAAATTACAACATGGCCTATACGGACGCAGACGAACCGCCACAGGAAGGCGACGTCTTTGAGGCCCTTGCCGAGAACGAATTCATAAAGGTGGCCGAACAACCGGTTTCCACCTTCAGCATCGACGCTGACGGAGCCTCTTACTCCTACATGCGCCGCTGCGTCAAAAACGGATTCCTCCCCGGAGCTGAGACTGTCCGCACCGAGGAATTCCTCAACTACTTCACCTTCGATTATCCCGAACCCACTGGAGACGAAACGGTGGGCATCAATGCGGAAATAGGCGACTGCCCCTGGAACTCCGGGCACAAGCTGCTCCGCCTCGGCCTGAAGGGCAAGAGCCTTCCCGAGAACGAAATCCCCGCGGCAAACTACATCTTCCTCATAGACGTTTCCGGTTCCATGAGGGGTGACGACCGGCTGGAGCTCCTCAAGAGCGGCCTCTGCAACATGCTCGACTACATGCGCCCCGTCGACCGCGTAGCCATATTCACATACTCCGGCACCGTCGGCAAGGAACTGGAATCCACTCTGGTAACCGACCCGGCCGCCATCAAGAAGGTGATACGGAAGCTTGACGCAAACGGCTCCACGGCAGGCGGAGCGGCCATGAAGATGGCCTACGAAGAAGCCAGCGCCAACTTCATCACCGGCGGCAACAACCGCATCATCATGTGTACCGACGGCGACTTCAACGTGGGAGTCTCCTCGACGGATGAGCTGGTGAAAATGGTGGAAAGCTACCTGGACAAAGGCATCTACCTGAGCATCATGGGCTTCGGCACCGGCAACTATCAGGACGCCCGCATGGAGAGCCTGTCCAACCACGGCAACGGCACCTACACCTACATCGACTGCGAGGACGAGATGATGAAGGTCTTCGTCCACGAGCGCTCCAGGTTCTATTCCGTAGCAAACGACACCAAGTGCCAGATTACCTTCACGGACGCCGTAGAAAGCTACCGTCTCATAGGCTACGAGAACCGCGTCATGAACAATGAGGACTTCGAGGACGACAAGAAGGACGCAGGCGAAATCGGTGCCGGACAGACCGTCACCGCCCTTTACGAACTCATTCCCGCACAGGGCTTTACACCTTCTGCCGCAGCAGCCACGTTCGACGTGCGATACAAGAAGGCGCTCGGTCAGGAGAGCCGCCCGCTGAGCCTCGGCGTAACCGTGCCGCAGCCCTCGTTCCAGAGTTCCCCCGAATTCAGCTTCGCCGCAGGCATTGCAGCCTACTCGCTCATTCTGAGGGATTCGAAGTTCAAGGGCGACGCCAGCTGGAAGATGGCCTCCGAACTGGTTTCAAAGGGTTCGAAAGACATTGCAGACCCTCTGGGCCTGCGAGTGGAACTCTCGGATCTTATCGGGAAGGCTTCTTCTGTGGGACAGCAATAAGAACCACGCCGGCAGCAAGCAGAAGCAACAGCAACAGCGAGCTTGCCCGCGAGACGCCCTCGCCCCTTTCATACGATACGGGCTCGAAGCTCATGGTGAGCGTGTGAGCCCCTGCCGGGAGGTCTATGCAGCGCAGAAGGCCTCCCGCAATCGTTCCGAGCGCGTCGGTTCCGCCTTCGTACAGACTGATAGGCAGAGTGGTTCCGTCTTCGAGACGGGCGACCCATCCGGCAGGATAGTACACCTCGCTGAATACGGCACGTCCGCCGCCGGTGCTGTTCACAGAATAGCGGAGCCGGTTGGGCGAATAGCTGTCGAGCCCTATCTCCCCTTCTCCCGACTCAAACCAGGCGTTGCCGCGGGCATACGGATACCGCAGGGGTGCCGTATTGCCGTCGACGATTATGTAACGGCAGTTGAGCGAAGAAAGGCTCTCGAGGTACGGCAGCCTCTCCTCCGCCTCCTCGACGGTAGCGGCACCGTCAAGTGCGCCGGCAATTGCCGAAAGGTCGCGTGACAGGCATTTGTCGATATATTCCTGATACCGCTGCAGCTTGGCCGGGGAGTAGCCTCCGATGTTCTTGTGCCAGTACGAGGGGTGCGAGTCGTTGAAGACGTTCACGGACAGGTCGACCACCCGGTACGACGGGTCGGTGTCGGCAAGAATCGCCTCATCCACGGGGCGTTTGGGGAACTGGTTGAGGAAGGTCTTGGCAGGAATGAAATCGTCATGGCCAAGATACCTCTTGCCCACGAAGAACACGTCTGCAAGGGCCAGCAGGCAAACGGCCGCAGCGGCTCCCCGGCGCCACTTGCTGCCGCTCACTCCCCACAGAAGCAGACCCGCGGCGGCTGCGACAAAGAGCAGCGAGCGCAGGGTGTCGCTCCACAGGAGGCTGTGCCGGTCTGCGGCGAGGGCCTCGACGAGAATGTCGGGCTGGCCGGCGTCGGAGGCCCCGGTGAAGGAGCCGAACGTGCTCTGCAGCAGCGCCAGCAGAAGTATCAGTCCGAGCGTAACGCCACCTGCCGTAAGCACCTGGCGGCGCAGCACCCGGGGTTCGGCGGTGCTGCGCACCACGCGGTCGAGCATGAGGAAGCCGAGCACGGGCAGGGTGAACTGCAGCAGCACCAGAGCCATGGATACGGTACGGAACTTATTGTACAGCGGCACCACGTCGTAGAAGAGTTTGGTAAACCACATGAAGTGGCTGCCGAGGGCCAGCAGGACGGCAAGCAGCGTCGTCCCCAGGAGCCACCATTTCTCCTTGCCCTTCCAGTACATCAGGCCGAAGATGAACAGGAACACTGTAATCGCTCCCATGTACATGGGCCCTGCGGTGAAAGGCTGGGGGCCCCAGTATGTGGGAAGGTGCTTGCGTACCTGCGCGAGATTGCCCTGGCCAGCGCGGCGGAGCAGCTGGACCGTCTCTGAATCAGGCCCGAGCGGACCCGATGAGGAACCGCCGTTGTAATTGGGAATCACCAGGTTGGGTAGCTCTTCCCAGCCGTACGACCAAGCCGTTGCATAGTCAAGCGAAAGCCCCTTTGAGCCGCTGCCGTCGGAGGAGCCGCCGCGCATGGAATAGGGCATGTACTCCCAGGTGGGCAGGAGCTTGGAGGCATTGGTCGCGATGCCGGTAAAGCCAAGGAGGAGCAGCAGCGCGGACGCTATCCAGAAGTACTTCTGAGAGCGCCTGCGCACCAGCATCCACACGAAGAGCACCAGCACGTATATGGCGATGCAGAGCGCCAGATAGTACGAAATCTGCGGGTGGTTGGACTTGACCTGGAAGGACACGGCGATGCCGAAAAGAGCGGCGCCAAGCCCAATGAGGGCAAGCCTGCGGCGCTTTCCCACACCCTCCCGCATGGCGCTGCGGTAGGTGAAGATGAGCGCGGCAAGCACCCAGGGCAGGAACGCGAGGGCCTCCATCTTGGTGTTGTGCCCCACCTGGATAATCTGCATGTTGTAGGAACAGAAGGTTACCGCTATGGCTCCGCCGGCCGCCACCAGCGGACTGATGCCGAGGGACAGCATGAGCAGGAACGCACCCAACAGCGAGATGAAGAAGTAATTGGCGGGACGCCTGCCGGTCATCATCAGCTTGTACAGGGGCCGGGTGACGTCGCCCTTCGTGGAACTCTCGAATGCGGCCGTCGGCATGCCGCCGAACATGGAGCCTGTCCAGGTGGCGGGGTCGTCGGGATGGGCTGCGTCCCACTGGCGTTTCTCCTGGGCCATTCCCAGCCAGCCGGTGATGTCGGACTGATTGACCACACGGCCGGACAGCACGTCGGGCACGTAGGCGTAAGACAGTACCAGGAAACCCAGTACAATGCCAAGCATGATAAGTATTTTCTTCTTCATAAGCGGCTATCGTATAAACTGTTCCACCCACTGCGCGTCCACGCGGGCAAGGCCCTTCAGGCTCGCTCCGACGGCGGGATTGCGGCCTATTATGGCGCAGCAGTCCTCGTACACGTTGAAGCCCACGGCAAGCATCTGCATACTGCCGTCTTCGGGGTAGGTGAAGATTATTTCGTTGTCGGCCCCCTCGGTGCGCAGGAACTTCAGGGCCACGTCCTTGCCGAGTTCGGAACGGGTGACGAACTTGCAGAACTCAAGGGCTGCGTCGTCGAGCCCGGCATGGAATATCTTGACTTTCTCTATCAGCGAGCCTATGTCTGCCACCAGCCGGCCGCTGACGCCTTCGAGGCCCTCGGCGGCAATCGGGCGGTCGCTCAGGCACACTAGGCACACTTCGTCGCGGTAGACCACGGGAGTCGTGATGAGTTCACGGCACCCGCATTGCGGACATTCGCGCACGAAGAGTTCACCGCTCAGCACACGGGCGGTCAGGGAAGGGTCGGCGACCGCGTCGATGAAAGTATAGACGGGAGCCTGATAGGAGCTCCCGCATCGGGAGCACCGGAAAGTGACGCTGGAGACGTTGCTCATAGTATTTCGGACAGTTTACGGGTAAGTTCCAGACGCGAATAGGAGCTGATGTTCCCCTCGCAGGGAGCTTCTTCGCCACGCAGGTGACGCTCCCAGGCGCTGTCTATCCAGTTGCGGATGGGGTCCGTACGGTCCCAGTCGAACATCACGCCGGCCCCGGAATCCTTGAGCACGGCAGCGGCGGCGCCGTTTTCCTGGCCGATTCCGAGCACGGGCCTGCGGGCCGCAAGGTATTCGAAAATCTTGCCCGGAAGGACTTTGGCGTACTCGGGCTCCTGGCGCAGCGGCAGTATGAGGACATTGGCACTACGCTGCTCAGCAACAGTCTGGAAATGAGGCAGATATCCAAGGTCGTCCACGTTGTCGGAAAGCCCGCGCACCCTCAACGCTTCGATTATTTCGGAATCGGTCTTGCCTGCGAGGCGTATGCGCAGCTGCTGCTTGAAAGCGCTGTCGGAGGTACATTTGCGAGCCAGGACATCCCAAAGGCACAAGGGGTTGCCGTCGGAGGCGAAAAGTCCGGTGTGAACAATCGTGAAACGATCCTCCGGAAGAGCAGGGGCGTTGCGGTTGAAGTCCGCCTCGTCGTATCCGTTGGTCAGCAGGACCACGGGCGTAGAGGTACGCTTGGCAAAATCGTCCCTCACCGGGGGAGAAACGCTGATGACGGTATCGGCCTCGTCAAGCACCTGCTGCTCCAGGTTACGGTGGCGCGCCGCCGTCCAGGGCGTGAGCCCCATGTGCTTGAAATAGAATATCTCGGTCCAGGGGTCGCGGAAGTCGGCTATCCAGCGGACGCCGGTGCTGCGCTTGAGGCCGAGTCCGATAAGGTGCATGGACTGCGGCGGTCCGGTGGTCACCACGGCGTCGACCGGGTGCTCCTGCAGGTATGAACTGAGGAATTTGACCGAAGGCTTCACCCATCCGACCCTCGGGTCGGGCACGAAGAGGTTGCCCCTCACGAACACCGCAAGCCTCTGGAGGAAAGACTTTTTCTGGTGGTTGAGCTGGTTCACCCCGCCTCCTTTGCCGGAGGAACCCACGAACTTGCGGTACATGGCGTACGGCTCCCGTATGGGCTTTTTGAGGACCGTCAACTCAGGTGGGATGTCGGTCAGAAGGCTTTCGTCCCGGGCCAGCTGCTCGGGATTCTCGGGGGTATATACGACGCACTCCCAGCCGAAGCGCGACAGATACTTGGTGAACTTCACCCAGCGCTGTACGCCGCTGCCGCCGGTTGGGGGCCAGTAGTAAGTTACAATCAGAACTCTTTTCATATCGTCAAGCGCCCACTTCTTCCTTCAGCTTGCGCAGCAGGTCGAAGGCCTGAAGGGGTGTCATGTTGTTTATGTCTGCCCCCAGCAGCTGCTCGCGCACCGAGCTGAGGGTGGGATCGTCAAGCTGGAAGAAGGACAGCTGCACGCTGCCGTCGGAGGCGGTGTCCCGCGAGAGCGCGTCGGCGTTGCGTTCGCGCATTTCGAGCTCGCGCAGGGTCCTTTCCGCGCTCTGTATCACTTCCTGCGGCATTCCTGCCATGCGGGCCACATGGATACCGAAGCTGTGCGCCACGCCTCCCCTCTCCAGCTTGCGCAGGAACAGCACGTCACGGCCCTCTTCCTTCACGGCTATATGCCAGTTGTGGACGCGCGGGAAGCGGTTTTCGAGGTCGTTGAGTTCGTGGTAGTGTGTGGCGAAGAGCGTCTTGGCCCCATGTCCCTTCTGATGCACGTACTCCACGAGGGCGCTGGCTATCGACATTCCGTCGTAGGTGGCGGTGCCGCGGCCGATTTCATCCATCAGCACCAGCGAGCGCTCGGAAAGGTTGTGCATTATCATGGACGTTTCGAGCATTTCCACCATGAACGTGGACTCGCCGCGGGAGATGTTGTCGGTGGCGCCCACGCGGGTGAATATTTTGTCGAAGATGCCAATGCGGGCCTCGGAGGCGGGCACGAAGGAGCCTGTCTGGGCCATGAGGACTATGAGGGCCGTCTGGCGCAGCAGGGCGCTCTTTCCGGACATGTTGGGACCGGTGAGAATCATTATCTGCTCGCTGCGGCTGTCCATGGCTATGTCGTTGGGGACATACTGCTCGCCGGGGCGCATCATGGTCTCTATGACCGGGTGGCGTCCTCCCTTGATTTCGAAGGACAGGGACTTGTCGAGCTGCGGACGGCAGTAGCCCCTTTCAAGAGCCTGCAGGGCAAAACCCTGAAGGACATCGAGCTGCGATACGGCAAGGCACTCGGACTGTATGTCCTTGATACGGGCGCGGACAGCCTCCACAAGCTGGGCGTACAGGCCCGCTTCGAGCTCGTAGATGGAGCCTTCCGCATCGAGTATCTTGCGCTCGTATTCCTTGAGCTCCTCGGTGACGTAGCGCTCGCTGGACACGAGGGTCTGCTTGCGTATCCACTCCGGGGGAACCTGGTCGCGGTATGTGTTGCGCACCTCGATGTAGTAGCCGAAAACATTGTTGTAGCCTATCTTGAGGGAGCTTATTCCGGTGCGCTCGATTTCGCGGGCCTGCATTTCCTGCAGGTAACCGCGGCCGCCCGATGATATGTCACGCAGCGAGTCGAGCTCCCGGCTCACGCCGCGGGCGATCACCTCGCCCTTTCCAATCTGCGGGGCGGGGTTGGGAGCCATGGTCCCAAGTATCTTCTCCAGCAGGGAATCGGTGTCCTTGAGACCTTTGGCGATTTTCTGCATTGCGGGTACGCCGGAGCCGGTGCAGATGCCGCGAAGAGGCGTCATCTGGCCCAGTGACCTCGCAAGCTGCATGACCTCGCGGGGGTTTATCTTGCCGGTGGCGGCACGGGCCGTGATGCGGTCCAGGTCGCCCACGTCGCCGATGCGTGTGCGGACGTCCTGCAGCACTTCTTCATTGTCGTGGAAATACTGAACCACGTCCTGGCGGCCCTGCAGAGTGGGGATATCCATGATGGGGAGCGACAGCCACTCGCGCAGCAGGCGGCTTCCCATGGGCGAGGCGCAGCGGTCGAGCACGTCCACGAGACTCGTGCCCTCGGAGCCCGCGTTGCTGCCGAAGATTTCGAGGTTGCGTATGGTGAAGCGGTCCATCCAGACGAAGCTGCCTTCGTCTATGCGGCTCAGCGAGCAGATGTTGCGAAGGCCGGTATGGTGGGTCTGCTCCAGGTAGAAGACCAGGGCGCCGGCGGAGCATACGGCAAGCGGGTAGCGGTCGACGGCGAAGCCCTTGAGGGACTGCACACCCAGCTGGCTGCAGAGTTTCTCGGCGGCGGCATCGGGCACGAAGGCCCATTCGTCGAGCGCGGTGACGTAGAATTCGGGATGCTTCTCGCGCACGGCACGCCACACGTCCCTCTGCACCACGAGCTCCTTGGGACGGAAAGAATACAGCAGAGTGGCCACATAGTCGGGACTGCCCTGAGCCACCTTGAAGGTGCCGGTGGAGACGTCCAGGAAGGCCGCTCCGCACTGCGGGCCGTCGTATGTGAGTCCGGCGAGCCAGTTGTGCTCCTTGCCTTCGAGCATCGATTCCCCGAAGGCGATTCCGGGGGTAAGTATCTCTGTGACGCCCCTCTGCACCAGTTTGCCCTTGGCCAGCTTGGGGTCTTCCAGCTGGTCGCAGATGGCAACCTTGAAGCCGGCGCGGACCAGCTTGGGCAGGTAGGTGTCGAGGGCGTGATGCGGGAAACCGGCCATCTCGGTATCGCCCTTCTCGCCGTTGGAGCGGCGCGTCAGGACCATTCCGAGCACCTTGCTGAGGGTTACGGCGTCGTCGGAGTAACACTCGTAGAAGTCACCCACACGGTACAGGAGCAGCGCCTCGGGGTGCTGGGCCTTGGTTGCAAAATACTGCTTGAGCAGCGGAGTATCTTCCTTTGCCATAACTTACAAATTTGCTCGGCCGGCCCCTATTCGGAGAGCTTTTCGTAGACGGCGAACTCGTAGCTCAGGCCGCTTTCTCCGTCGGTGCGGGTCTCTGATGTGCTGACCCTCCGCCAGACGGCGGGGTCGATTACCGGGAAGAAGGTGTCGGCGTCGGGTACGGTGGTGTGTACGTGGGTGATGTAGAGGCGGTCCATGTCGGGCATGGCGGCGCGGTACACCGAGGCTCCTCCTATCACGAAGCACTTTTCGGCTCCCGTGGCCCGGGCTGCGTCATAAGCCTGGTCGAAGGAATATACGCATTCCACCTCCGGAATGGGCTCCCCGCCCAGGTTGAGGACTATGTTGGTGCGGCCCTTCAGCGGCCTGAAAGGAAGCGAGAAGTACGTCGTGCGGCCCATTATCACAGGGAAGCCCTTCGTCTTGTCCTTGAAGTACTTGAGGTCTTCTGCAAGGTGCCAGGGAAGCTGGCCGCGTACGCCTATGGCGTTGTCGTCGGCAATGGCGACTATCAGGCATTTTTTCATACTGCGACGGGTGCTTTGATTGCCGGCCAGGGGTCGTAACCTTCGAGGGTGAAGTCCTCGTAGCGGAAGTCGAACAGCGACTTCACGTCCGGATTGAGTATCATGCGCGGCAGGGGGCGCGGCTCCCGCGAAAGCTGCTCGGCGACCTGGTCGAAATGGTTGAGATAGATATGGGTATCTCCGGTTGTATGTATGAACTCGCCGGGCTGCAGTCCGCAGACCTGAGCGAGCATCATTGTGAGAAGGGAGTACGACGCTATGTTGAAGGGAACCCCGAGGAAGGTGTCGGCGCTGCGCTGGTACAGCTGGCAGGAGAGCTTTCCGCCGGCCACGTAGAACTGGAAGAGGCAGTGGCAGGGCGGCAGGGCCATTTTGTCGACGTCGGCAGGGTTCCAGGCGCATACGAGCATGCGGCGGGAGTCGGGGTTGTTCCTGATCTGGTCGATAACCTGGCTCAGCTGGTCGATCGAGCGGCCGTCGGGAGCCTGCCAGCTGCGCCACTGCTTGCCGTACACCGGGCCCAGGTCGCCGTTTTCATCGGCCCATTCGTCCCAGATGGAGACCTTGTTGTCGTGGAGGTATCCTATGTTGGTGTCGCCTGCGATGAACCACAGCAGTTCGTGGATTATGGAACGCAGATGGACTTTCTTGGTTGTGAGCAGCGGGAAGCCGTCGGCGAGGTTGAAGCGCATCTGGTATCCGAAGACACTCTGTGTGCCCACCCCGGTGCGGTCGTGCTTTATGGTGCCGTTTTCGCGTATGTAACGCAGAAGGTCGAGATACTGTTTCATATTCTGTCGAGGTATGACAGGACTTTCTCCGTAGGTGCGTCCTTCAGCAGAACGCGCTTGGAGGAGTCCAGAAGGTACAGGGAAGGTATGGCGCGGATGCCGTATTTGCCGCTGTCGCGCAGCTTGAAGGTGTAGTCGTATCCGTTTATCCAGCCCGCCGGGTAATTGGGCAGGTAGTCACGCCATTTGCTCACTTCTTCGTCGATGTAGATGTTGACTATGGCAAGGCGGCCGGTGGCGATGTAGCTGTCGATGTAGCTCCGGGTGCGGATTTCGTTGATGATGTCCTTGCAGGCGGTGCAGCCCGGGTTGCTGAAGAAGAGAACCGTGTATTCGGCCCGTACGCCGTACAGACTGCCCTTGCTGCCGTCGGCGGTGCTGAAGCGGAAGTCGGGAACGGCGGTGCCGTAGCGGTTCGTGCGGCACACCCTGGCCTCGTAAGCGTATGCGGCGCGCATGTCTTCAGGGGTGAAGGCGCTGCGCTCCATGCCCTCTGCGAAGGGGAGGTAGAGGTCTTCGTCACGAAGGGGCGAGTTGGGGTCGTACAGGTACTTGGAGACCATCTCCGTGAAGCGGAGGTAAGCGAGCGACGAAGTGTCCGCCTTCTGGTGGTTCTCCAGAAGACTGAACAGGTGCGCCACGCTCCTGCCGGCCTGGCCGAGGGGCGCCCGGTCGTCGGGGGTGGAGAGGTCCTTGACGGCGGAAAGAATGCCGATGTAATTGGCAAGGGCCTGTTCCACTTCTCCGTCGGCAACACCCAGGATGCTGCCGGGACCGGTGGTGCCGCCCTCGTTGAAGAAAGCGTCCCAATAGTGCTCAAGAGTGTACTCGCGGGCGGCTGTCGGGTCGTCCCCGTATACCATGGGAAGGCTCATTGCAGGAAATGCGTGAAGTGCGGAAGTCTCAGGCTCAGAATAACTTGCCTTGCTCGCTTGCTTGCCTCCGGAAGTGGCGGAACCCGGGGAACCGCCCCCGCATGCGGCGAGGCAGAGCAAAAAGGAGAGCGCAAAAAGTCGTACAATCTTCATAACTTACAAAGATAGTTAAAATTCGTTGGTGTTTCGGCTTTTATTTTTAATTTTGCGACTGCTAAAATCGAAATCGCATGAAACGACAGTCAAAACTCCTGCATACCGAAGACTGGCTCGCAGTCTGGATTGGTTTCATCATTATCGCCGCCGGCCTTGTGGCCGTGCTTACCGGCGCCTTCGACTTTTCCGCTCTCAAGTTCAAGACCTGGACTCTCGGCGAACAGCTTACCGGCGCAGCCGCAGCGAAGGCCGTTCCCCTGGGCGAACAGCTTGCAAGCGGAGCCTTCTGGCTCAAGATGCTGCTTACCGCAGGGGTGCTGGGCGTGCTGTTCACCATCGGCGCCGTTCTGACCGGCGAGAAGGTGCGCAGGTACGTCCCCGCGTTCATCGTGGTGTTCCTGCTTTCCGTCGTGGTCAGGCTCATCAGCGCCGAGTTCACCCTCAACCGCTATCTCGAATGGGCCTTCTGGGCGCTTATCGTAGGAATGCTGATATCCAACACCATCGGCACTCCGGGGTGGCTCAAGCCCGCCGTGCGAACCGAATTCTACATCAAGACCGGCCTTGTGATAATGGGCTTCTCGGTGCTGTTCTCCAACATTGCCAAATTCGGGCTTTACGGCCTCGGAATCGCATGGGTCGTCACTCCCATAGTGATTCTGTTCATGTGGTGGTTCGGCACCCGCGTGCTCAAGATTGACAACAAGCCGCTCGTCATAACCATGGCTTCCGCCACGAGCGTCTGCGGCACTTCGGCCGCCATCGCTTCTGGTGCGGCGTCGGGCTGCAAGAAGGACGACCTTACCATGACCATTTCCATTTCCATCATCTTCACAGTGCTGATGATGGTCCTGGAGCCTGTTCTGATTCGCGCCAGCGGCATGTCCCCCATCATGGGCGGAGCGCTCATCGGAGGCACTGTCGACAGCACCGGTGCGGTTGCAGTGGCAGGTTCCGTACTGGGAGGCGAAGCCGAGAAGGCCGCGGTGCTGGTAAAGA
>CAMOGR010000204.1 GCA_946614205.1 uncultured Bacteroidales bacterium
CCCGCGCCGCCCTGCGCTTGGCTCCGAAGAGACCTCAGGCTGCGGTACGCGCGGGGTTTACTTCGAGGACCCGGACGGCAGCCGCATGCCGTCCCTCAACCGCCGCTCCGACACACGCGACAGCTGTCTCAACGTAATCGGGCGCGGCCTTCGCTTCTACCGGGAACGCCCGTGGCTCGCCGGACTCTTCTACTGGACCGGATTCGACTACCGCGGCGAGCCCAACCCGCTGGAATTCCCAGTCACCGGCTCTCAATTCGGTATACTTGACTATTGCGGCTTTCCCAAGGACGAGGCCTGGTATCTCAAGGCATGGTGGACGGACGAGCCCGTACTGCATGTCTTCCCCCACTGGAACCTCCACGGGCACGAGGGTGAGAACGTCAGCATCTGGGTGTATTCAAACTGCGACGAAGTGGAACTGACGGTAAACGGCAAACGTCTGGGGCGCAAGAGAATGGAGCCGCTCGGTTACCTCAGCTGGGATGCGGTCTACAAACCCGGCAGGATAACTGCTAGTGGCTTCCGCAACGGCAAGAAGATACTCACCCGCACCATCGAAACCACGGGTGCTCCCGCCTTTGTGAATGTGACTGCCGACCGCACTGCCATAAAAGCCGACGGGCAGGACGTCGCCGTCTGCACCCTGAGTGTCGTGGACTTACGGGGGCAGGTGGTCCCGGATGCATGCTCCGAACTGACAATCACCGTAGAAGGCCCGGTCAGGATACTGGGATGCGGAAACGGCGACCCGGCTTACAGAGAGCCGGAGAGACCTGCGGAGCCGGGGGCGCGGACCTTCAGCCTGCACGCCTTCAACGGCCTGGCGCAGGTGCTGCTCCAGTCAGGCACCGGGAGCGGAACAGCCACCCTCACCGTGAGCGGCGAAGGACTCAGTGGAAAACTCGAACTTGCAAGCTACTGATAATTGAACTGAAGCTCGTCGACGTAGAGCACCGTACCGGCGGCGCCTGTCTCAGCATATCCGAAACGGCTGCCGGTAAGGGTGAAGAGCACGTAGCGAGGAGTCTTGGAACTGCGGTAAGTGAAAGGAATGTCAAACTTTACATATCCTGAAGTGCCCTTGCCGACCACAAGGCTCGCCTTTCCTATGATATGCGGGTCCTTGTTGGAATCGAGAAAGCCGTCGCGGTGGGTAACCTGGTCGTAAGGCTTGTCCCAGTCCATGAGAAGGACTTCTATGAGGGCTTCGTCACTCTTGCCTTCCATGTCTTTGTGGGGTGCCTTGGCGTGGTTGATTTTCTTGGGGATGTAGTGGTAATATCCCGAGAGGCTCTTGGGGCGGGCCGTGAAAGGAGTCCCGAGCAGCGATTCGGCGCCCTTCATTTCAACCAGCTTTACGAAGCGGCCGGTGAACAGGTTGCCGGCGATGAATGCCCACGCAGCTTTCTTGCTCTCTATGCGCGCAGCCGCCTTGCCCTTTCCCGGCACTGCAACATGCTCGTAATCAGGAGAAACGCTGGTCATCCCAAGGATGTGCATGCCGGCATTGCCGGAGTCCCACACACGCTGAGCTCCCTTGGCATAAGGATACCAGACGCCCTTGCTCTTGTGCCAGTTGTCCAGACTCATGTTGTAAAGCTGAGGGCCGCTTTGCGCCTGTAAGGAGAATGCCATAAGCAAAGCACTAAGGCAAAGGAAGATGCGTTTGGTGTAAATCATGCTGCAAATTTACAAATATATTGTCTAATTTTGTGCCATGAAGAAAAAACTTTGGAAATCCCTGGCGGGCCTCGCCATCTTGGCCGGAGCCCTTACATGGTACGAAACCGGCAAGAACACAGACAAGGCTTCCGACCCGAAGCCGGAAGCCACCGAGCTCGTCACCTCCGTAGCACCCTCACCGGACGCCCTTGAGCTTCCCGCTCCCGGAAACGGACGCACCGTGCGGCACGGAGCATATATCACTTCTTACAACACAGAGACTCTCATTCCCAACTGGGTAGCCTACGAGCTCACTGCCGACGAGGCTTCGGTACGCCGCGAACGCAGCGACACCCAGTTCCGCATGGACCCCGACCTGCACGGATGCACACAGGCGATGCGCGAAGACTACTCCGGCTCGGGCTGGACCAAGGGGCACATGATGCCTGCGGCCGATGCCGCATTCGACACCTCGTCCATGGAAGAGACCTACTACCTCACCAACGTCTGCCCGCAGAACGAGACGCTCAACGCCGGAGACTGGCAGTACCTGGAGAAGAAGGTGCGAAGCTGGGCGCAGCGCTACGGAAGCGTGTGGGTGGTGACCGGTCCCATCGTTGGAGAAAACCGCTACGGAACCATAGGCGAAAGGGATGTCACGGTACCCGACTCCTTCTTCAAGGCCCTCCTGGTGCGTCGCAACGACGGTTCCTGGAGCGCCGCGGCCTTCGTGATGGACAACGACGACGAGCGTTACTACCTCAAGGACTGTGTCATGACCGTCGACGAACTGGAGCAGATTACCGGCTTCGACTTCTTCCCCGCACTCGACGACCGGGTGGAAGAAAAAGTTGAAGCAACTCTTCGCAAACAGGACTGGGGTATCAAATAATTTTCGTATATTTGGGGGCATTATTTATCCGATAATGCATTATGCCCCGTTTCAGTGAAAGGATAGTTCAGGAAGGCATCACATTTGACGATGTACTTCTGGTTCCCGCTTATTCAGAGGTCCTCCCCAAGGACGTCAGCCTCAGCTCCCGCTTCAGCCGCAACATCAGTCTCGAAGTTCCCTTCGTGTCTGCCGCCATGGACACCGTAACCGAGTCGGCGATGGCCATAGCGATGGCCAATGCCGGTGGTATCGGTGTGATTCACAAGAACATGAGTACACAGGCACAGGCCGACGAGGTGCGCGCCGTCAAGGCTGCAGGCCTGAGGGTCGCCGCCGGGGCAGGCATTACCAACGACATACTCGAGCGTGTGAGCGCCCTCGTCGAAGCCGGTGCCGACGCCATAGTGCTCGACTCCGCGCACGGTCACTCCAAGGGCGTACTTGACGCCCTGCGGAAGGTCAAGGACGCATTCCCCTCCGTAGACGTGGTGGTGGGCAACATCGCCACGGCGCAGGCCGCACGCGACCTGGTGGCCGCCGGCGCCGACGCACTCAAGGTGGGAATAGGCCCCGGCTCCATCTGCACCACCCGCATCGTTGCCGGCGTAGGCGTTCCGCAGCTGTCCGCCATCGCAGATGTCGCAGAGGCCGCCGGCGGCGTTCCCGTCATTGCCG
>CAMOGR010000205.1 GCA_946614205.1 uncultured Bacteroidales bacterium
GCGGCAAGAATGAATAACTTCCTCATATAAAATATCTTATTTATGCCAAATCTCCGAGGTCGGCGTCGTCCCATGAGCCGAACCAGTCTCCCATCTTGTTCTTTGCCTTGGATTTGATTTCCGGGGTGATGGCCGTGGCTACGTAGGCGACGGCCGCCACCAGAGCCCCCCAGTCATCTACCGTGCCCGCGCCGGGAATCAAATCCGGCAGGAAGTCGAAAGGCAGGATAAAATAGCCGAGCGCACCTGCTATGGTCGCCTTGTATCTGGCCGGCGTCTTGGGATCGATCAGGGTAAAGTACAGGACCAATGCATAATATACGGTCTTCCGGCCAGCCCTGCGGGCGAACTTGCCGATTTTTTTGAAAAGACTCTTTTCCGAGTAGTTCGCGTCGTACCGCTCTAGGTCGGCGGCCGTCAGTGATTTCTTGCTTCGCATGATGCAAAAAAGTATACGGTTAAAGTACGCCGGTTATTTTGATGCCGTCCGTCTATTTCATGCCGTCCCAGGTGGCCTTGCCGGTCGTCGGGGCTTCATTCACTATAAGCGGACGCCACAGGGCTACACCGAACTGAACCGTGGTGCGGATGTAGTAGTCTTTGCCAGGCTCGATGTCGAGGACGATGCCCTCGCGGCTTTCGGTCTTGCCCCATATCTCGTAAGTACCAGGCTTGTCGACTTTTACGATAGCCTTGTTGCGGTTCTTGGAGCGGAACACTACCTGGTCGCCAAGATAGACGTTGTAGGGGGCCTGCACATAACCTGCGGGACGGTAGAAATAGAGCACTGCATAGTCAGGATGAACCTCGGGAACCGACTGCATGGTCACTTTCGGAGAGCAGGCGCAGAGCATGAAGAGACCTGCGGCAATAAGGACAAGTATCTTTTTCATTATGTTGCAAATATAGTAATTTATAGATTAATAACTACCTTTGCCTCAGAGATGAACGTAAAGACTACCTTGCTTGCGCTACTGGTGCTGCTCGTCGGCGGGCAGGACGTCCACGGTTCCGGGAATATCCCCGGCGCCTGGTACTCTGTCTGGCGGTCTTTCGGAGTCGACCCGTACCTTGCCGAGTCGGTGGTGTGGCCGGAGAGGCAGCGGCACGACTACCTGCGTGACGCCCTTGAAAACGCCGCCGACCGTAGCACGTACGTATTGTTCGCTGACGGCTTCGACTTCTCCATAGGCGTTTTCCAGATGAAGCCGTCGTTTGTGGAAAAACTTGAGAAAGCCTGGATGGACAGCGGTCTTGCCGAACGGTTCGACGTTCACTTCGACGTTTCGCCCACACCTGCGGCCCGCAGCGCCCGCCTCGCACGCATGCAGTCCGAGGAATGGCAGGCCGTCTACATCGCCGTCTTCCTGCACCAGCTGTCCTTCTCCTACGACACCGAAGGGCTCACGCAAGAAAATCTCGTGAAGCTGGCGGCCACCGCATACAACCGCGGCTGCGAATGGACCCCAAGGGGTTCCGGAGACGTGGAGGGACTGCTCGCCCTTTCAGGCATCGAGAGTTTCCCCCGCATAATCATCCCCCGGCCCGGTCAGCGCCGCTACAGCTACGCCGCCCTTGCCTGGGAACGCTACAAATCCTTGTTGTCGCTATAGGGTGCTCGCCAGACGTCATATCGCCTTCCTGCTGATAGTCACCGGCTTGCTCTCTGTCGCCTGCCGCTCCGACGCCGTCGTGGAGGTCCCGCAGCGGCTGTACCGGGTGAGAATGCTCGCTTCGAGCGTTGAAGTCGGATCGGACGGCACGGCGGTAATTCCCTTCGAGGCCGACTGCCCCGCTGACGCGCTGCCGCAAGTGCGACTGCTGCAGCGCGACGGCATGGAGCCGGAGGCGTTTTCCCTGCGGGGAATATCCGAAGCAGGACCGGGACGCTACCTGGCAGGCATCTGCGATTCCGGCACTCTCGAAGCGTATTCGCTGGAAGTCTGCCTGAGTTTCGAAGACGCCGGCGGTCAGCAGCTCAGCGCCACGCCCGAATACGTTTGCGTCAACTGCGGTCCCCCGTCGTTCGGCCCGGGTGTGGACACCGGCCTCCCGGTGATTTATATCGATACCGCCGACGGCCAGGCGCCCCGGCACAAGGAGCTTGAAGCCCAGGCCCGTATAAGCGTCAGGGGCGCCGGAGGATTTGCTTCCATGGCCCCGGCGAGCTGCGTAATCGGGGGCCGCGGCAACATCTCATGGAACTGGCCCAAGAAGCCCTGGGAACTGCGATTCCGCGACGACGTCCCCCTTTTGGGCATGGACGCGCATCACAGCTGGGTGTTGCTTGCGAATTTCGGCGACCGCACGCTGATGCGCAATCTGGTGTCGATGAAAGTCTCGTCGCTCACCTCGCTCGACTGGACTCCCAGCTGCGTGCCGGTTGAGCTTGTGCTTAACGGCTCGCATATGGGCAGTTACCTGCTCATTGAAAAGATTGACGTATGCGCCGGCAGGGTCAACTTGTCGCCGGATGGCGGATGCCTGCTGGAGCTGGACTTCCACCTCGACAACGCGCTGCAGTGGGTCGACCCGCACGGATTCAGCCGGCTGGGTTTCGGTATTCCCTTTGCCGTGAGGTATCCGTCTGCGGGTGACGCTTCCGAGGAGCGGCTCTCCGAAATACGGAACTACGTTTACGATGCGGCAGCGGCGCTTTATTCCGATTCTTTCACCGACCCTGTGAAGGGCTATGCAGGGTGGCTCGACGTAGATTCCTTTGTCGACTACTGGATTGTATATGAGGCGCTTGGCAACTACGAACTGGGGAACCCGGGAAGCGTTTACATGCATAGGGACGCCGGAGGCCGGCTACGCGCCGGTCCCTGCTGGGACTTCGACTGGGTGCTCAGCCGCACCGGCACCGACATTCAGGCGCTTGCCGGCACCCTCAACACGGCTGCCATCTGGTATGAGCGCCTGTTCAGGGACCCTGCTTTCGCAGAAAAGGTACGTGTACGTTTCTCACAGCTCCGGCCCTCGCTTGAAGGGGTGGCGGAGTATATCGATTCGTGCGCTTCCCTGCTCGAGCGTTCGGCCGAGCTTAATTTCATGCTCTGGGACCCCGCCCAGGACCGCTGGAGCAACAACGGGCTTCTCATAAACGGCGACGAGAACCTTGAGTTCGGGGACGCCGTCGCCCGCCTGCGGGAGGTCTGGCTGGACAGGCTCGAGCTGATTGGCAAGCTGTTGTAAGTGCCTGAGAAATCTCGATTTAATGCTGTCCTGAACCTTTTACCCCGGCTATGCTGAAGCCAAACACAGGCATGGAGCTCGGAGCACAGCGGCTGGAACTCAGAGCGCGGAGAGTAGTGTTCGCCGCTGGGGCTGACGACATCTAAGAGGTTCATGCCAGGCACGGACACGCAGCGTAAAATGTAAGTTTCTCTAGCTCAGCTCTTTACAGATAATAACCCGGGCGGATTTGCCCAGGTTATTTTATATAATATACTGAAATTAAGCAACTTATATTTCACGGCTTTACATGGACCTGCGCTCCGGGATAACACGAAGCCAGAAGCAGGAATTTCGCTTTCACATAATCCGTCAAAGAATTACGCAGGATATCCGTCGTCCCGGGATGTTGCTAAACACAAAACTTCCCGGAGGGGTGTTCCGGGAAGTGATAAAAGTTAATCTGCAGTAAAGCTTATTGTAGGATTACCAAGCATTCGATTGGTTCCTCCACTGTTATTGGCCAAATCTTTGGCGCCACCGCATCTTTGCTTGGAAACAACTACTGCCCGTATCTTAAGGGTTTTAAACGCATCCATCGCTTCCGCATGGAAGGAGGCATTAACATCTTCAACTACGTTATTTCCGTCCAGAGAATATGTGCAGTTTACCATAGTACTACTGTCTGTATTGTCTGGAACTGAAAGATTTGCTTCAATCGAAACAGGACTATCCCAATTATCATCAAAAGTATATTCCAATCTGAAATGCTTAGGCCCAGCCGTAGAAGCTGCCATTTTGTATGAAATCGTATATGTACCTGCGTTATTCTTCACATTTGGTATATCAAACTCCCAATAGGAACCCAGACCCATGCAGTAATGAAGAATAAAATACTCGCCTTCGGGACACCATGTTTCAGTTTCATTTGGCAAACGGTAAGTCGGATCGTTGCCACCACTACCATTAGCCGTGGAAGTAACTATAATCTTTCCCTGATGGTCATCTGAATATACGTATGAACCGCTAAAGCTCTTATCTACGAGACTATAGTCTGAAGCTGCCACCCATGAAGATGAAGGGGCGGGGAAATTCCAAATAACAGGAAATTCAGCAGGACTAGGCGCAGCTTCGGTGACTTTGATATTATCGATGAACCACCTCATTTTAGAGCCGTCATTGGGACTTAAATTGACCAAATTAGGACGGATGATAATTCTGGATGCACTGGTCAGGCCTGACAGGACCAGACTTTTAGTTTCCCAGTATAGAGTTTTTGTTTGAGTGAAAGAATCACTGACGCTTTTCCCGGAATCGGAACATGTTCCGCCACCGGTCACTTCGATGACGAATTCCTGATTCGCATCCTGTACACTCCAATCAAATGATAGAGTGACATTCTTGCGAGCTCCAAAATCAATGGCAGGTAACTGTATTCCTGAATGGTATCCCGTTCTACCGAATTTCAAGTAGTTCTCCTGAGCGTACATCACCTTTTCTTCTTTATTTATATCAGAATAGTAAAGCCCTGTGAATGCATCGCCAACCGAATCGGTGTTGCTGCTGACGTTCCAGATATTTGGCTGCTGATAAGGTTTTGCCGCAGATGTTGACGTTGAACGTGTCGCTACAGGGTCAAGGTTATACGAGTTCAAGGTGTAAGCATTACCATAAACTACATCTCCCTTGAGGACATCCCAATACTTGTAAATCCAGTCAAAATTATCCTGGAAGTAAACAAAAGTACTTTGGCAAGTGCTGTCAAGGGTAATCTTAATCTTGGTTACCTTACCGCTTGAGAGTTCCATTCCCGAAGCTGCCGTGATAGTCTTGGTGATTTCGTGGTTGGTCGTAAGGACAGTGACATTAAGCCCGCTTGTAAGGGTCACGGGATTGACCACCATATAAATGGACCTGCCAAATTCCAAAGGGTCTTCAGTGAAGTCAGCTGTAACATGATTCTTTCCGAGTCCGTCTGCAACTGTAAACTTCTGGTTTTCAAAATCGTAACGTACGACTCCGGACAGAATATCGCTCCCGGCAGATTCGAGCTTGAGGGACTTGATACTCTCGCCTGTAAGGCCAAGGTTGTCAGCAAGATCAATCCTCAGTACTGCACCGATACGGCGGAACTGCATGTCGTCAACAGTCACTGAGCTTCCCGAAAGCGCAACCGTCTTAGGTACACCGGCGAGCAGGTCGGCTTTAGGGTCGAATGTGTTGATATCCGGGAACTGAATATAGGGAATCTCGAGATCGACTTTCTTACCTTCCTGTGTAGCATAAAAAGCCCTTGCGGGATAGAAAGCATAAACGGTATAGTCTCCGGGGTCGGCTGTCACGGTACCAGTGAATGAAGCAGTTTCACCTGCGACACTATTGGTCAGTTCTGCATTCACGGCGGTAGCACCGGCAGAAAAACCATTGACAAAAACCCCAAGCTTATCACCTTCTCCCCACGCGGGCACATAATTTGAACCGTCTATCGAAACGGAAGTCTTAGTGCCCGGTGCGGGAGCATTTATGGTGAGTTCAATGGTGCCGGGTGCAGTCTGTTCCTGCCCGGACACGGGTGTCTCTTCAAGCTCTTTCTTACAAGAATTCAAGCAAGCAGCGCCGATGAGAGCCGCGGTAAAAAGAAAAAACTTTTTCATGGCAGACTCATTAAAAACTATAATCATACTCATCGGCGCTGGCGTTGCCTCTCAGCACACCGGCCTTACCAGACTCTCCGGCGGAACCGGGAGCTATTTGCATGTACCCCCCCCCAGCAGCAATCGTAATGCACTGGAGGACAGGGACTTCGTAATCTAATTTCTTCATATCTTTTATTGTTTTACCGCAGTTACAACAACCGAAGCGTCGGTGACGCGGATGTTGCCGGTGTCTGTATTGTTAAATGACAAATTGAACGTATCGCCTGTGAAGCTGTCGGCGAAAGTGATGACGTAACTTATGACATTGACGGTTTTATTCCATTCAGAAGTGTAGGGTTCATTGGTGGATGAGCTGAGCGTTACGCCTTCTGTGTCTGAAGTTACCGTACGTTTGGCATTGGGAACGGAATTGCTGTGATAAGTCAGCTTGACAGTCTTGGCTCCGCTGCAGGGGATTCCTGCAATCTTCCACCAACCGCCGCTCTTTGCTACAAGCAAGTTCAAAGGATTGGCTCCGTCTGGAACAGGAGATGTACCATTAGGTATATACACAAGGCCGTCAGCATAGAGCTTGGTGGAATTGCTGTTCTGCGTATAAGTTACGGTAGCTCCATCATAAACGACAGTCGAAGCATCGCCGCTTGCCATATACTGGGCTGGTGTCTGGTTGGCAGCCCCTCCGGCAAAACTCTCGGACCAAAGCACATCACCGACCTTGAGAGATGTGGTGACGGGGGCTTTCTGGTTGATGTTGAGCGTATAGGATGCGGGGGTCACAGATGCCGTGGTGGACACCGTCACGACGTAGCTCTTGTCAGCGGAGCCTGCATTGGCGGGAACGCTGACAGTCAGAACCGCTGCGCCTGTGCCGGAAGTCTTGTCGAGGCTTGCTCCTCCGCTTACGGATGCGGTCCATGCGACGTTACCGAACACATAGACAGGCACCGTTGACTCAGCTGCGGAAACGACGACGTCATCGGTGTTCCCGTCGGCGTTCGTCACTTTGAACCTCGAAGTAGCGTCTGCCGCAACATCCTTGCGGTAAATCTTGACGGGCAGCATTGAAGTGCTTTCATTATATGCGGAGAACAGGCTGCTGCCGGAGTTATACCTTATGAGGTTGCGCTTGAGGCCGTCAACCTTAATGATAGCGCGCTCGGAATCGGGATTCTCCTTGTCGGCATCGGTGATGTCGCCGAAGCTGATGCTCCAGCTGGCAAGAACGTCAACGGAAGCCTGCGTCCTGAGGTTGTTTCCGCCATTGTCCAGACCGCTTGCCGCATAAAGATATCCGGGGTGTGCATCGCCGGTCGCGCGCAGAGCCCACTGACCGGGAACCAGACCGTCTTCGAGCTTGATAATCTCTACGTTGCTCGCAGGATCGATGATATACTCGCCGCTCTTGGTAATACCGGCCTGAGAGCGGTTGTTGGAGTTCTGGCCGGTGCTCATGGCAACGTCGGAATCTGCTGCGGCGATGATGATTTCATCTCCCCAGTTGAGTTCAGACTCAGAAGTGACCAACTTATACTTGACAGCTTCCTGAGCGGAAATTCCCGCCATGCTCACGCCGAAGCGTACCACGTCGCCGGGGGCAAGGGCAGCGCTTGCAGGCAGGGTGATGGTCTTGCTGAGCGAACCCTGGTCGGTACCTACAGTAAGCTTGAGGGACTTGCCAGACAGGTCTGCGGGAACAATGCCGCACCATACCTCGTCGGCGGTGTCCGTGCTTACGGATATCATGTTGAACTGGGACGTGCCTTCTCCGTTAAACTTGCCTTCCTCGGGCAGGAAATGGTTGCGGCCCGCTATGTAGCATCCCTCCGGAGCTTCAATGGTAACGCTCTGCACGCTTGCGCCGGCAGGCAGCGAGAGGTCCTTGAAGAAGATATGGAGGTATGCAGTCGCATGAGCGAACGAGACGGGCAGCACCGACGGAAGGGTGGTAAGTTCTTCTGTGATGCTATAAAGAATCTGGGCCGAAGGGTCGGGACCGGCGGGCGTTGACGCTTGCGCCGTGGGTATCTCGACCAGGACGGTCTTGTTGGTCTTGTTGACGCTCTTGTAAGCCGCAAACGGATTTACGAGGATGAAACGGTATGATTCTGCCGCGTCGAATTTAGCGGTGAAGCTGGCGGACAGGCCGTCTGCTGCGGGAGTTACGTCGAGTGCTTTTGCAGTAGCATAGCCTATGGATGCAGCGACCTGCTTGTCATCCGCATTCCAGAGGACGGGATAGCTCTTGTCGGCATTCTGCTCACCGAAAACGGTACGGGTTTGAGGCGCCTCGGCGGTAAAGGTAACGCTGACCTGCGCAGGAGCGGCGGGTTCCAGCTCCTTGGGTGTGCACGAGGAAAGCACGGCAGCTGCGAGTGTGGCAGCGAGAACAATAAACTTTTTCATATGCTTTCCTGGTTTAAAAGTCACCCCAATCCATTTCAGGGTTGGTATCATTGATGTCTCCGTTACCGCGGAGAGACTCGCTCAGCAGGGCATTCCCAAGAGAGAGAATGCCCTCTGCAGCGCAGTCGGGGGTAATATATGTTTTTTTCATTTCCATTGACATTACTTAAGCTCGGTAACGACGACCTGTATATTAGTGAAGCGTGTATTTGCAGTATGCTTGTTCGTAATCGTAAGGTCGAAGGTGGAAAGGCCGTCTTCGAACGTCACGGGGAACGAAAGGATATACGCAGTGTTATCGCCGCTGACCTCGCTTGTCTGAGTCTCGCTTCCGATAGTCACGCCTTCCGTAGTAGTCGAAGGGATATACTTCTCGGTCTGGCTGCGGTTGATGACATAGGAAAGCGTAGCCGACTTGACGCCCTTGCAAGGGATGCCGGATACGGTCATGTAACCCTTGGGGGTTATAAGCAGTGTCTCGTCACGACCGGAAACGACTTTACAATTGGCATTGCCGTCCGTCTTGGTGTAAGCGCCGCTGCCGCTGTAAATCACGGGTGCACCGCCCAATACGACAGTGCCGCCGAATGCATATTTGTCGAGGGCGCCGTTAGTTGAACCGTCGGCTGCGCCGGCCCAGTTCTCGAAGTACAGGACGTCGCCAACCTTGACATCGACGCTCGCAGGAACGGCATTCTGCGTAACCGTGAGGGTATAAGAGCTGGGAGAGACGGAAGCGCTTGTGCTCACGGTGACCTTATACTCCTTGGTCGAAGTGGTGGTGTTCTCGGGAACGCTGAGGGTAAGCGTAGCGGGGCCGTTGCCGGAAGTCACATCCAGGCTTGCACCGCCACTTACGGAAGCAGTCCATGATACATTGCCGAACACATACACCGGCAATTCCGCAGCAGAGGTGGCAATGGTCTTGCCGTCGGAAGGCATGGTTGCATTGAAGCGGGGAGACATGTCGGGATCCACCCGGTGGCGGTAAATCTTCACAGGATAAGTCGACGTGACGTCGTTGTAGCCGGAGAAGATTTTACTGTCCATGTTGTAACGGATAAGTGAACGCTTCGAGGTAAGCGCATGGATGATGGCGCGCTCGGCGTCGGGATTCGCATTGTCAGCTTCGGTAAAGTCTCCGAAGGAAATGTTCCAGCTTGCCTGTTCGTCGATGATATCCCTGGTCCTCAGGTAATTGCCCGCATCGTTAATACCTCCGGCAGCATAAATATACCCGGCGGTTTTAGTTGCATACAGCGACCAAGTACCGGGGATGAGGCCGTCCTGGAGGGTGATTATCTCTACGTCGTCACTGGGGTCGAGGATTACGCCGCTGCCCTTGGAGACACCGGTTTCTGAACGGTTGTTGGTGTTCTGGAGTTTGGAAAGGGCTACATCGTAGTCTGCTGCGGCAATGATAATTTCGTCACCGTAGTGGAGCTCGTCAGCAGAAGTCACAAGATCGTATACCACGGGGTCCTTCATACCAATACCCTCCATATTGATGCTTAACTTGCATATCTTGCCGGGGCTGAATACAAAGCTCTTAGGGATATTGAGATCTTTGTTGAGAGAGCCTTTGTCGGTCACGATGGAAACGGAGAGAACAGTGCCAGCCAAATCAACGGGGGCGATTGCGCACCACACGTCATCGAGGCTTCCGGTGCTGACGGTGACTGACTTCGCCATGCTGGTGCCCTCTACATAACTGCCGTCCAGTTTGAGGAAGAAACGGCCGGCAATGAATTTCTCGGAAGAAACGCTCACCGACTGAACGGTAGCTCCTCCAAGGTCGACGCCCTTGAAAGACATGTGAAGATAAACGGGAACGTGCTTGAGGGAGAGACTCACCTTGGAAGGAAGTTCCGCGCTGATATCGGAAACGCCGTACATTACCTGAGCCCTCTCGTCGGGGGTTCCGACACCACTCGTCTGGCCTGAGGGGACCTCGACCATGAAGCGGCTTTCGCTGGCATTTACGCTCTTGAAGGCGTCATAGGGATTGACGATTACGAACTGATAAATTCCGCTTGCGTCATCGCTGAGTTCACGGGTAAATGTTGCAGTCTTGTGATCTGCAGAAACGGTAAGGTCGGCGCTCAGGACGCTCTTGAGATTGAGCGCAAGGCCGATTTTGGAGTCGTTGTCACTCCAGAGGACGGGGTAGGTGGAACCGTCGGGGGTTCCGAAGACAGTCCTGGTCTCGGGGGACGAGGCCGTGAACTCGACAGTGCGTACGCCCTGAGAGACAGGTGCAGACACATCTTCTTTTTTGGTGGTGCAGGAAGAGAGCACGAGGGCTGCAGTAAAGGCAGCGAAAAGAACTGTTTTTTTCATAATCGCATACACTTTAGAAAATCAACTCTTCCTCCTGGGCGTCGTCGAGGCCAAGGCCATCGAAGGACGTGAGTTCCAGATACTCGGAATATGCCTCAAGGGGCATGTACTCCGCATTGGGTTTGTTGTACTTCATAATAACTATAATAATTTATTTAATCTGCTTTGAACGAGATGGTTACATGATCGCCCACGCGGTTGGTCGCACCGTGGTTGAGAGCCATGTCGGTACCGGAGACGCGGCTGGTGGAGACCACCCTTGCGCGCACCCTGACCGTAGTGGACTTAGCAATCGCGGGAAGCCGGACAGACTTGTTTATCGTATAGACCGTCGAAGCTTTTTCCAGGGCGTAGGTGTACTGGAATGTCTCTTCTCCGTTTTCGCCGCTGTACGAACCGTCAACGGGATCTACTGGAATCCAGTTGACGCCGTCGCCGGAATACTCAAGCAGGAAGTACTTGGGTCCGTTGCCGGAAGACTCGGCACAGTACTCAATGGTATAGGTTCCCGCAGGATTGGTGACGTTGAACACCTCGAAGAGCCAGTAGTCGTCCTTGTAAACGCCGTAGTGCAGGAAGCAATGCTTGCCGTTCCAGCGCTCCTCGGTACGCTTCTGGTACGTGGTGTTGCTCGACGTCGCCGAGGTGGTGGAAGTACGTATCATGCTCAGCTTGCCGTGGTGGGTGTCGGAATACACGTACGAGCCGGAAACGTTGTTGAGCGAGAAGTCAACTCCGTTTACATTGCTCGGACCGGGCATGCTCCACATGATGGGGAATTCCGCAGGTGTGGTAACCTCCTGAGGCTCATCGCTGCCGGGCGTGACGCTGCCCGGCTTCGCACCCTGGATAATGGCGATGGAGCTGCGGGTGATGCCGGCCTTGATGACGATGACGCCCTCGCGGATGGAGCCGGTGTCGTTGTCTTCGCAGTTCACCGTGAAGGAAATGTCCTCGCCTGCGGAGGATTCGGTCTGGTCGACCTTAATCCAGTCGGAGGAAGGAGTGAGGGTGAAGTCCTGGTCGGAAGTTACCGTGAACTTACGCGAACCGGCTTTCTCGCCGTCGAAGGCGAGGTAGGAAGGATTGACGGTGAGATTGGCCTTGGTGAGGGTCTCGGAACCGGCAGCAACTATCGAAATCTGAGGCTGATAGGCGTCGTCGGCAGTCTTGGTGTCAACCGCCAGGCGCCAGGTGCCTCCGTTGGGTGCGCCAAGGGCTCCTTTGCCGTTGGCCTGCCAGTTGGCGGCGCAGATGAAGCGGAACTCCACCTGGTCGGTGTTGGCAGTGTAATTGGCAAGGGACTCCACGAAGATGTTGGTGGAACCGTCGGAATTCATGGCATGTGTGTATACGACAGGCTTGCCGTCGGGGCCGGGAACCTCGGGGTCGGTAAGTGGCTGACCTGCAATCTTCCAGGTATCGCCGTCGCGGAACTCGAGCCTCCAGTACTTGTGACCGGTGCCGGATACGCGCGTACCGAAGACGAGCTTGACAATGGTTCCTGCGGAAACGGGCGACGCAGCTACTATCTCCAGATAATCTCCGGGCCACACTCCGGCGGCGCGGGGACAATTGTCGGAGACGTCGATGACGACCTTGCCGGCGCTGTCGACGGCGCGGCCGCTCTCGTTGTGCCAGGTCATCATGCCGCTGCCGCTCACGGGAGGGATGGTGCCGCCCGTGGGCCATGTGGATGCGTAGGTATTGTCCGCCACGCGCACCGCCCACTTGACGGGGAAGCCCTCGAGGGTGGTTTCGTTGGCAGGATACTGGGTGATGGGGACCAGCTCCGTCTTGGCCTCGCCGTCGATGGTGTAACGGACGGTGAGGTCGGCGCCGCGTACGCCCAGGTTGTTGGCGGCTACCTTGAAGACAAGGGTGTCGACCTGCTTGCCGCTCTCGTGCTTGGACTCGTCGGTTATCCATTCCAGGTCGGGCGTGCCATAGGAGGCGGCGGGCTCGAGTGAGTAATCCCAGTTCACGTTGGAGGTTACGGCGAGGCGTATCCTCTGGCCGGAAGCCTGTACGTTGAACTTGGCGGCGTTCATCTCGAGGAAGAGCGGGCTGGGCTCCTGCGTGACACTGAGCATGCCCTCAAGGGGCTCGAAGTTGCCGGTGCCCTTGTCGACCAGTATGTTGAACAAGGCTTCGCGACGGTTCACCGGGTCGATGTTGCGTTCGGTCTTGAAGAAGAACAGGCCCTCCTTCTCACCACTGTCGGGGAAGGGATGAATCCAGCTCTCGGGCTCTCCGGTGGCGGGTACCACCTTCCAGCGCATGTTGGAGTTCACATAGAAGCGGGCTGCCTTGGACACATGGTTTGCGTTGTTGGCGGCGGCAGACCAGGCGTTCGGACCTATGACGAAAGAATACTGGGCCGACATCTCGTCCAGGGTGGCAACGGGGACCTCGCTGTCGTCGCGCACCACGATGCTGAACGTAGGGTCGCCTTCAACGACGAACCCTTCTTTTTCCTTCTGGCAGCCTACGGCGGCCAGAAGAAGGAACAGAGGTATCAGATATCTTTTCATAAATGATTACAGCTGAGGTGAATAAGGACTGCGATGAGTACCGTGGAGCTTGACGTAAGACCAGTCGAGGGGGATGTGCATGTTGTTGGCGGCTCCAGCGCCTCCCATGCGCTCGAGAGCTTCCGTGACATGTGCGCTGTTGGACGCGACGGTGTAGTTGGGATATCCGTAGCGGGTGGGCACTTCGTAATCGTTGGAAGAAGTGCCGCTCGCAATCTGGAAGTCGGGATATTCGGTGCGGCGCCACTCATTGAAGACCTCGTAGCCGCAGAAGTACAGGGAGATGAACTTCTGACAGGCAATGAGTTCCTCGGCGCTGCCGTAAAGGCTGCCGTCCTGCGAGACCGCCTTGTCGTACGAGCCCAGGGGGCCTTCCAGAAGGGCGGTTATGTCGGCGGAACGCACGGTGACGGGCTTGGCCGCATACTGGCCGAATTCGGCCCACTTGGCTATGCTGGCGCGGACTGCCTCCTCGTAGAGGTCTTTCGCAGTCTTGCCCGCTACGTTGAGCTTGCCCTTCTGCACGCCCTCGGCGAGGATGAATAGAACCTCGGAATAATCCATGAGGAATGCAGGCATGCTGGAACGGGCGAGGACCGCAAAGTTGGGAAGGGCGGAGCCGGTGTCGTAGGCCTTGAAGTCTCCGGTGGGCACACCGCCGCGGGAGCCCTTCCATGCGCCGGAGCGCTGGGTTGCGAAAATGGGAAGGCGGGGGTCTTCGAACACGGCGTTGCCTTTGTCGTTGAACTGCACCATCATGTCAATCATGGTCTGGGTGATGCGGTGTGCGGTAAAGTTGGAATTCGTCATGTTCTGCTGGCCCCAGTAGTTGCGGTAAGGGTCAACATCCTGGAAGGGAACGGCCGCGTTGTCGGTGTTGTCGGCGAATACGGGATACCCCGTCGGGTTGTCCACAATCTGCTGAATGGCAGCCCAATAGCTGTCGCTGATGCCCGACATGCGGCAGAGGATGCGCAGCTTGAGGGAGTTGGCGAACTTTATCCACTTGGTGTAATTGTCGCCGTACATCCTGTCCAGGCCGGGCTTGGTAATCTCCGGCTTGCGGGCGAGGATTACGGCGGCGCTGTCGAGGTCGGCTACGAACTCGGCGGCAAGCTCTTCCTGACTGTCGAACACCGGGCTGGTGTTCTCGGTCTGCATGTAAGCCTCTTTATAGGGGATGTCGCCGAACAGAGCGGAAAGGTTGCTGAGGCAATAGACCTTGAGAATAAGGCCGAGAGCCTCCATGTACTTGTCTTCCCTCTTGACGGCCTGGGCCACGAGGTGATGGGCGTCGAAGCCGAAGCGCGCGTAATTGTCCCACTGGCTCTGCCAGTTGCCGTCGGTAACCTGATACTGGTGTATCTGGGTGGTCTGGCCGCTGGTGAACGCCGTCACCTGGGCCAGTTCGTTGGCGAAGAACCATGCCTGATACTGGTTGTTGACGCCTATTCCGTAGAACAGCGGCTCGAACAGCGAACCAGGGGCGGCATCGCCGAAGTTGATCTTGTTGGGATTCGTATTGATTTCTACGAACCTGTCGGTGCAGGAAGAGGCTGCAACGCAGAGGGCCAGGGCCACGAATGTCTTGATTATCTTATTCATAGCACTCTAGAATTTGACTTTGATGCTGCCACCGTAGGAACGGCACATAGGGAAACTTCCCGACTCTATGCCTCGGGTCGCGTTGGCGTCGTTGGCGCCTGTGACCTCAGGGTCGTAGAACGGATAGTTGGAGATGCAGAAGAGGTTGTTGGCATACAGGGAAATGGTAACGCCCTGCAGGAACTTGGTCTTGGTGACAAGCGACTTGGGGAAGTCGTAGGAAAGCGTCACCTCCTTGAGCTTGAGGAAGGAGTTGTCGTAGATGTACTCCACGAAGTTGTAACGGTTGGCCTTGAAATTGGAATAATAGGTGTAGATGTCCGACACCAGCGTGGTGTTGGTCTTATATATTCCGTTGCCGTCCTCGTCGTAGCCCACGAAATTGACTCCCTCGGGAATCAGGCCGTCCTGACGGCCGTCCAGGGTGTTCTTAAGCTTGCCCTGATAACCGAGGCTGGCCGCGGTGACGGAGTAGGTCTTGCCGCCGAGCTGCGCCGAGAAGATGGCGCCGATGCTCAGGCCC
>CAMOGR010000206.1 GCA_946614205.1 uncultured Bacteroidales bacterium
GCTAGAAAGCACTGACCTGAGCATCGACGAGATTGCAGAAAGGATAAACTATGCCGACTCAACTACTTTCGGCCGCTTTTTCTTCCGGATGAAAGGCGTTACGCCCAGGGAGTACAGGAAGAGCTTATAGGAATCAGGCAGAGTGATTCGGAGTTTGATTCGATAAATTCCCCGTTTATCGAAAAGAATAGTCACCTGAAGTCTGTATGGGCTACAGGTGACTTGCTGTTACGGGAGAATGCCCTGCTAATGCGACCTTCTTATGGACATGTTATTTAAGATGCGCCCTCGGATCGGACTTTCCCATGTAGTTAAACTCGTAAATCACATCAGTCTTGCTTTTGCCATACACTTATCTCGACTTATTTCCGTTGAAAGTAATAGAGCCCATCGGGGCGGTGAGAGTGCCTTCTATGGCATCTCCGCTTCGTGTGCCGCGAACCTTGGCGTTCAGGCGGCGGAGCATCACCTTGGCGTTGATTTCGTAGGAATAGCCTTCGGCGGTGGCGATGCCGCTTTCAACCTTGTAGGTGCGGCCCATGAAGTCCATCGTGCCGGTAAGGGTGGTGCCATCCACCGCGAATACAATCTTTCCGCGCTGCTTTCCCATGGGAGTATTGATGAGCGCATCATAGGTGCCAGCGAGTTCCGGGTCAGGAGCACCGGTAGCGTCAAGTCCCTTCTCCTCTGATGCGGCATTTGCTGCCATCCGTGAGCGCATCTGCCTGGATGCTTCTGCCGGGTCGGTACCCAACGCTGCTTCGCGGTCGGAGGCGTCCAGGATGTAGTTGGCATAGAGGCTTTCCACTTCGTAGTGCATGCGGCCGCCGGCATCGACGAGAACCTCGCCTGAGCGAGTGAGTTTCAAGTGGCCGTTGGCATAGTAGCGGCTGATGGTGGGATAGATGCCGCGCTGGTCATAGAGTGCCTTGCCATCGGCGTCCAACATCTCGTAATGGTTGTTGCAGGTGTACTCCTGCTCGCTCTGCAGCTCATAGACGGCCTCTACGTCGCCGGAGCGGAACCAGTAACGTGACTTGTCGGGGAAAGGCTTTCCGCATCCCTGTTCGGGGCGGGTGCCTTCGATGGTGATATCTACGTCCGGAGTGCGCTCCTCATTGCGGATAACTACGTTTCCGTCCGGGCCGATCACAGCGAAGACGGGATACTGGATGGCTCCGGTCTCACGTGTGCTCACAAAATCGAAGAGCAGCACGGTGTGGCCCGCCACCTGCTGACGCCCCCAGATCCAGCGGTTCCAGAACTCCTGGTTCTCGGCTGTACCCCACTGATGGTCGTGGTAGCCGCTGCCCTGAATCTGGAGCGTGCGCCCGCCGCATACCACCGTGCCTTCCACTTTGCCGCGCGGCACGGCGCAGAGCCAGGTGAAAATGTCTCCGTTCTCCCGCTGGAAGAAGGCCGTACCTGGACGGAAGGAGCGGGCCGTGCTGGAGAGTTTGAGGTCGATGGTCACGTTGCTCTCGGGGTTTTCGATGTGCAGCACATAGTCCTGCAGGTCGCCGCGGAAGTAGTTCTTGCCCATCTTCACGTCACACTGGCCTTCGCCAAGGGCGCATTCGGCCGCATCCACTTGGATCACATCGGTCTCGCAGGTGCCGTCGGCAAACTGCACGTTGTAAAACACAAAGGGCTTGTACCCCCGCTGGGCCGAACGCATGGTAGGCGGGTTGGTGGCGAAGTTCACGTTCACGGTAATGCCGTCGGGAGTCTCGGCGTCGAAATACCACCATTCGACGCAGCCGGGAGCGTCGTCGTTGCGGCGGCCGTCCTCCCAGGGCTCTACTACTTCGGGATTGATGCCCAGGGCCTTGAAGTCCTCGGGCCTGTTCATGATGCGGATAGAACTATTCGATTTCATGGCTATCGGATTTTATTATGATTGTTTCACTTCGTCTGTCTTTTAATTCCGGATACAAAGGTCCGGCTTTATTTCCAAATAAAATGACCCGGAATTATGTATTTACGTTCCGAAATTAATATCTTTGCGTTATGAAAGAAGAAATCAGCCATATTTCGTTGTCCGAAATCGACCGAAGGCTGGACGTATCCAAGAAGGGGAACGTCATCTTCAGCGAACTTGTCTCCGTTATCCGCAGCCGGGGCAGCAGCACTTATTCGGCCGAAGAGATTGACCGTCCCTACCGGATAGACGGCACGCGCCTGGTGATTGCCACCTCCGGAGAAGCTCTGTACGGGGTGAACCTTACGGATTGCCGCATAGCCAAAGGCATGATGCTGTATATTGCCCCAGGCTCGGTTATCAACCCCGTGGAGATATCGGAGGACTTTGATGTAGAAGGCGTCCTGGTGAATGAATTGCCTTTTGGCGACTTGACGGCAGCTGTACCGGAGTGCGGAGAAGCGGCAATCCCTCTGACAGGTGCCGAATTCTCCAGGCTTGAGGGAATGATAAGTCTAATCTGGGATTCCCTTTCGGAAGGAGCCGGGGCGGAAACGGTTAAATACCTCAGTGCCGCTCTTCTTCAAGAAGGATTCAGTCTCATACGTATGGCAAAGGCAGACGTCGCTGCCTCCAAGTCGTCCTCAAGGAATCTGCTGGAAGAGTTCCGCCACCTGTTGAACCGGCATTTCCTTGAGCAGCGGACGCTCTCCTTCTATGCCGATGAACTCTGTGTGAGCAGCGGCTACCTGTGCGCCCTGATTCCACGCCTCAGCGGCCGCAGTTTCAGGGACTGGGTGAATGATGCTTTGCTACAGGAAGCCAAGATTCAACTGCGGTCAACCAAGAAGACGGTCACGGAAATATCGGACTATCTGAGCTTTGCCACCTCCTCCCAGTTCTGCCGCTTCTTCAAGCGGATGACGGCGCTGTCTCCAAAAGAATATAGGGCGTCGATATAAGATTTCAGTAAATTCTTGTTTATCGAAATGATTACGCCCCGACATTCCAGTAGCGGATTGTCGGGGTGTTGATTTGTGAAGCGCATCCTGCT
>CAMOGR010000207.1 GCA_946614205.1 uncultured Bacteroidales bacterium
GGTCGTAATCAGCTGGTGCTTGCCGAGGAGGTACCTGGGAACCTGTGTACTTGGCTTTGGTCTTGGCATATCTGTGCAAATATAGGAAAAATTCGTATATTTGCGGCCTGTAAATTTTAGCCTATGAACAAAAGAGTTGCAGTTACCGGACTCGGTGTGGTTTCCTGCGTCGGAAACGACGTTAAAACCTTCTGGGACAACCTGAAAAACGGAGTCTGCGGTATCGATTATATCACCGAATTTTCTACCGAAGGACTGCCCGTCCACATCGCCGGCAAAGTCCGTAATTTCAATCCCGAAGAATACGGGATGGACAAACCGTTCATCCGCAAGCAGGATCCTTTCACCATCTTCGCGATGGCCGCAGCATATCAGGCCATGAAGGACAGCGGTCTTGCAGTCGGAGAGAACATCGACGCCGAGCGCCTTTCCACCTACGTGAGTTCAGGAATCGGCGGCTTCCAGACCATACAGCGCGAGGTTAGCAAGATGATAGAAGACCCCACCGGGCAGTGGATTTCTCCCCTCTTCGTTCCCACCATGATAGCAGACATGGCCGGCGGGCAGATTGCGATTAAATACGGGGCCCAGGGCTCCTGCATCGGCATCGTCACCGCCTGCGCCACCGCCACCCATTCCCTCGGCGAGGCATACAGGAGCATCGTTCACGGCTACACCGACGCCGTAATCGCCGGCGGTACCGACCATTGCGCCATACCCATCGGTGCGGCGGCTTTCGGCAACGCCCGCGCCCTCACACGTGCAGAAGACCCCAAGTACGCCAGCCTTCCGTTCAACGCAGACAGGGCAGGTTTCGTGATGGCAGACGGCTCCGCAGTACTCATCCTCGAAGAGATGGAGCACGCCAAGGCCCGCGGAGCGCACATTTATGCCGAGATGGTGGGCTACGGCAGCACCTGTGACGCCTATCACGCCACGGCACCGCGCCCGGACGGCTCCACCCAGGGCCGCTGCATCCGCATCGCCCTCGACCAGGCCGGATACGACCCGTCAGCCGATACCGTTTACGTCAACGCTCACGGCACAGGCACCAAACTCAACGACGTTGCGGAAACGACGGCCCTCAAAGTAGCCTTCGGCGACGCGGCCTACGGCATTCACATCAGCAGCACCAAGTCGATGCACGGACACATGTTCGGCGCAGCCGGCGCAGCCGAGGCCGTGGCGACGGTCCTTGCCCTTCGTGACGGTGTGGTTCCTCCCACCATCAACCTCGACAATCCCGATCCGGAATGCGACCTTGACTACACCCCGGGCCACGCAGTGGAGCTCCCGCTCACGCTCGGCGTCTCCGAATCCTTCGGCTTCGGAGGACACAACGCCTGCATCGCCTTCCGGCCTTATGCAGGATAAGCCACGCTGCGCCGCGTGAAATGCAACACGTTCAGGAACAACATATTACAACAAATCGTCCCGGCGTTTCAACCGGGACGATTTGTTGTTACACATTGGGAATCAATAACTTACATTTCACGCAGTGGTTACGGATGAGGGCATCATTGTAAATATAGGAATTATTCGCAAAGCCGGCAAACAAATAGTTCTGTGTTTTATTGATGATGCTGATGCATCTGCACGATAAACCGAACTCAGTCTGTACGCCCGTGAAATGCAATCTACTTAAAATCAACGATTTTCGCAAAATTGTCCGGGTTAAAACTCCGGGACGATTTGTCGTAAAGACCTATCAATCAGCGACTTGCATTTCACGTCGCAAACGCCCCTTGCTTCATCGGATTATTATTCCTATCTTGCGGGAGTCTAAAATGTGATGTGAGATATGAAGAGGAGGCCTTTTCACAATGGAGTTCTGAATCATTGCTATCAGCGAAGCGCTGACGGCGGAGTTTTGTTCTATACATACAGCGACCACCTGGTTTATTTCTCAAAGTTTTGCCTGTGTGCCCGCAAGTATGATGTCCAGGTTCTGGCACTTTGCCAAATGCCGGATCATACCCACGACTCCATACTAACGCAACAACAAGAGAATCTGACCAAGTTCAAACAGGAAACAAACTGCTGGTATGCAAGGAAGTTGAATGTTTATACCAAAACCCGGACTCCGGTATTTGAAAGCACATTCGGGAGCGCCCCAAAGTGGGGAGACAAAAAGATACGTACTAACCTTATCTACGTCGGGAACAACCCGGTGGAGCGCAAACTCGTAAGCAAGGCGGAAGATTACAGGTGGAATTACCTGGCCTACGGTATCTCGGGCCATCCGTTTTCAGAGAAACTTGTGATACGAAATGCCAGTTGGGCAATGAAAAAGGCCGTCAGGGAAATACGGAATACTTCCGAAGCCGGTCAGCCGCTAAACCATCAATTGCTCGGCCGCCTGTTCAAAACGCTTAACTCCTCTGAATGCCAGCAGCTCACCGACTTCATCATCAATTCTTACAACGTAATTGACTACAAGACCGCCGCTGATTTTTTCGGAGGTTATGACAACATGCTACTAGCCATGCATGCAAGTACAGGGAGCGAATATGACATCAAAGAAATCTTTACAGGAAAATCGGATGTCTGCTACTCCAAAATGAGCAATCTGCTCCAGCGCTCGGGAATAGTCAAGGATATCCATGAAATCCTTTCCTGGACAGATGATGAAAAAAATGACTCCTTTTTGTACTTGCAACGCCGCATAAGTGCTCCTCCGGAGCAGATTGCCAAGTTCCTCCATCTAGGCCGTGAAATGCAAATAGCTAACATTCATTAACTTGCAACAAATCGTCCGGGTCAAATCGCCGGGACGATTTATCGTAATCAGCTAGCAGTAAGAACGTTACGTTTCACGCAGCAAGATTAGAAACCGCAGTAAAGGCAACTCTGCCCTCACCCTATCCCCTTGAAGCAGCCGGACATCTGAGCAAAGGTAATCCCAGCGGGCAAGACCGCGAGCAACTACACCGCCTATATTTCCCGCTCCGATTATCGAAACTCTTTTTCTCCGGTTATTCCCCGGCTTCCTTGAGACGCTCGGCGTTTTCTGCAATCTGAAGCTGGTCGATGCACTCCTGGATGTCGCCGTCCATGAAGACGGGAAGGTTGTACATGCTCCAGTTGATGCGATGGTCGGTCACGCGGCCCTGGGGGTAGTTGTATGTGCGTATCTTGGCGCTGCGGTCGCCGGTGCTGACCATGGTCTTGCGTTTGGCGGCTATGCCGTCAAGGTACTTCTGATGCTCGAGGTTGTAAAGACGGGTGCGGAGTTCTTCGAATGCACGGTCCTTGTTCTTGAGCTGCGAGCGCTCCTCCTGGCACTGCACCACGAGTCCTGTAGGGATGTGGGTGAGGCGCACGGCGGAATAAGTGGTGTTGACACCCTGGCCGCCGGGCCCGGACGAGCAGAAGAGGTCGAGGCGGATGTCGTCCCAACTGAGGTCGACGTCAAACTCCCCTGCCTCGGGGAAAACGGCCACGGAGGCCGCGGAAGTCTGGATACGGCCCTGCGTTTCCGTCTGAGGAACACGCTGCACGCGGTGTACACCGGATTCGTACTTCATTACTCCGTACACGCCCTCGCCGCTGAGCTTGAAGACTATCTGCTTGAAACCGCCG
>CAMOGR010000208.1 GCA_946614205.1 uncultured Bacteroidales bacterium
AGAGAAGATAAAGGCCACGCACTACGGTCGCAACATAGAGAAAATCATCAATCTGCTCTGCGAAGAGCCCGACGGCGAGGTCAAGACGGAGATGATACGTTCCCTGGCCATCTACATGCGCCAGCAGTACCTCATCTGGAACAAGGACAGCGTGTCCGACGAGACGATATTCAAGGACATAGAGAAGCTCGCGGAGGGCCGTCTCACCGTACCCGAAGGCCTGCGCCTCGGCCAGATTAACTTTGACGGCAACTTCGCCCGTCCTACCATGAGCGTCAATGTGGGAGGCTCCGGCAAGAGGGGAGGCTTCCGCAAGAACAAAGGGAAGAGAAAATAATGAAAACGCCGTCCTTCATAAAGAACTGGGACGCCGGCCAGAAGGCCTCGGCGGTCAAGATTCTTGGCCTGTTCATTGCGGCCCTGGCGCTCTTCATCTTTGTAGCAGCAGTCTCTTATCTTGCCCATTGGCAGCAGGATATGAGCTTTGTTCCCGGAGAGAAGGTGGCCAATGCCGCCGGTTCGCTCGGCTACCGCACCGGCAAGTTCCTCGTAGGTGACTTCCTCGGCCTCGGCAGCTTCGCCCTGCTTGTCATACTGGTGGTGATTTCCGTGCGCCTGCTGACCGGCAAGTGGATAATGTCCATCGGCCGGACCCTGCTCATCACCCTCAGCGGCGCTTTCGTCTCATCTTTGCTTCTGGCCTACATAGGTCAGATTGCCGGCCTTTCCAACGCTTTCGGCGGCGGTTTGGGCGGCGAGTGCGGCGCGGCGGTCGTGGAATGGTCCGTGCGTGTTCTCGGTTACATCATAACGGCCGTAGCCATCATCCTGCTGGTTGTGCTCTGGCTTTTCATCTCCTCGCCGCGTTTCAATGCATGGCTTGCAGGCCTTTGGAAGCCGCGCCCCGTGAAGGAGCCGCGCATAGTCGATGCTCCCGATTCGTACGATTCTCCAGTTGCGCCGGCCAATCCCGGTCCTGTGCAAGACGCTCAGCCTGAGGAAGAAGATGTGCCCGTCCATGAAGAGGCTCCCGCTCCGAAAGAGCCTTCCGCACCTGCGGCTCCCGCCGTGAAGCCTGAAGAAAAGCCTGAGGACGACGCCCCCGGGGAGGACGAAGGCAACTTCGTGATAGACCGCGGCGAGGGCCTCGACACCACGGTCAAGAAGGAACTCAAGCCCATAGACAACCGCCTTGACCCGCCCGACGGCCTTCCCCAGTTCAAGTTCCCCAGCCTCGAGCTGCTCGAGAACCACGATACAGGCCGCCACGAGGTATCGACGGAAGAGCTTGTGCGCAACCGGAACCGCATCCGCGCCGCCCTTGCAAACTACAAGATTCAGGTCAATGACGTACGCGCCATCGTAGGCCCCACCGTCACCCTGTACAAGGTGTTCCCGGCGCCCGGAGTCAAGATTTCCGATATCAAGCGCCTCCAGGAAGACATTGCCATGTCGCTCAAGGCCAAGGGCGTGAGAGTCGTTACACTGGAAGATTCCGTCGGCATCGAAGTCGCCAACGACTATTCTTCCATCGTGCCTCTCAAGGCCCTGCTGAACGACGACGCCTTCCGCCAGAGCAAGTCCGAGCTCCCGGTTGCGATAGGCTATACCATCACCCAGAACGTCAAGGTATTCGACCTCGCGGATGCGCCCCATCTCCTCATCGCAGGTGCTACCAAGCAGGGTAAGTCCGTGGGCCTCAACGTAATAGTCAGCTCGCTGCTATACAGCCGCCACCCTTCGGAGCTCAAGTTCGTATTCATCGACCCCAAGATGGTCGAATTCTCGGCCTACGCGCAGCTGCTGCATCATTATCTCGCAGTGCTTCCCGAGGCGGCGAGCGAGGAGGACGAACAGGCCAGGGCCATAGTCAAGAAACCCAAGGACGCGGAGAAGATTCTGCGTTCGGTGTGCATAGAGATGGACGAACGCTACGAGCTTCTTTCCAAGGCCGGGGTCAACAAGATTACCGCCTACAACGACAAGTACCGCAACCATCATCTGCGCTCCGACCAGGGCCACCGCTTCCTGCCGTACCTGGTCGTCGTGGTGGACGAGTATGCCGACCTAACCATGACCAGCGGAGGCGGTCCCGAGGCCAAGGCGGCAGGCCGCAGCATCACCGGCTCCATCATACGTCTGGCCCAGAAGGGCCGTGCTGCCGGCATCCACGTCATCCTGGCTACCCAGCGTCCTTCGGTGGACGTGATTTCCGGTCTTATCAAGAGCAACTTCCCTATGCGAATCGCCTTCAGGGTGGCCTCCAGGGTGGACTCCATGACCATCCTCGACGCTCCCGGAGCCGAGAAGCTCATAGGCCGCGGCGACATGCTGTTCAGCGCCGGCATCGACTCCGAGCGCATCCAGTGCGGCTACGTGAGCAGCGAAGAGATAGACCGTATCAACGAATTCATCAGTACCCAGAAAGGATACGCCAAGAGCTACAACACTCCGTACTACCTTCCCGCAGTGGAGGAGGCCGGCAGCGAGGGCGGCAGCGGCGGCTCCGGAGGCGACATGGGCGACCTCGACGAGCGCTTCCGCGAGGCTGCGGAACTGGTTGTCACCACGCAAAAAGCGTCGACTTCTTATCTGCAGACCCGTCTCGGTATGGGATTTGCGAAGGCAGCAAGGGTAATGGGACAGCTCGAGACGGCAGGAGTCGTAGGACCGCAGGAGGGTGCAAAGCCCCGCCAGGTCCTCGTTGCCGACCTGATGAGCCTCCAGAACCTTTTGGATACACTTGCAAAATGATGAAAAGAACGCTTGCAATACTTCTTCTCGCCTTCTGTGGCGCCTTTGCCTCAGCTCAGGCCCCGGATGCCATGGCCCTCAAGGCCCTCGTGGACAGCAACCGCGTGAACTTCAAGTACACCCTTTCCGCCAAGGACAGGCCCCAGATTGCCACTTCCGGTACCGTGGTGCTTGACGGCCCGTGTTATCATCTCAGCACGAAGGGAGCCGACATCTGGTGCGACGGCACCACCAAGTGGACCGTCGACTCGGAGGCGAAGGAGGTCTATATAGAGTCTTCCGAAGGCACTCGCGAGTTCCTCACCAATCCCACTGCATATCTGGACAAGGTTGAGGGGCTCAAGGTCACTGACAAGCAGGTCAGCGGCGTGTACAACGAGCCCACCCAGGGCGCGGCCGTAGCTTTCAAGCTGACCTCCATAAAGAGTTCGCCCCTTACCGGCGGCACTGCGGAATTTTTCTTCGACACTTCTGCCCTCGGGCAGGAGTGGGTAATCACCGACCTGAGATGAAAGTCTGCGTAGGACTCTCAGGAGGAGTGGATTCCAGCGTTGCGGCCCTGTTGCTCAAGCGGCAGGGCTACGATGTTTTTGCCATGTTCATGCAGAACTGGCACGATACCGAAGGGACGCTTCACGGCGACTGCGAGTGGGAGGAAGACAAGTTCGTCGCCGAGCTCGTCGCCCGCAAGATCGGCATACCTTTCTATTTCGTCGACCTCTCGGATGAGTACCGCCGCAGGGTGCTCGATTACATGTTCGACGAGTATGCACGCGGGCGCACTCCCAACCCCGACGTGCTGTGCAACAGCGAGATAAAATTCGACGCTTTCCTCGCCAAGGCTCAGGCTCTCGGCGCCGACATGGTGGCTACCGGCCACTATTGCCGCAGGGAGCTATCTTCCGACGGAAACTGGAAACTGCTTGAAGGGGTGGACCCGGGCAAGGACCAGAGCTACTTCCTGTGCCGGCTGAGCCAGGACCAGCTTGCCCATGCGCTTTTCCCCATCGGCGGCATGCTCAAGAGCGAGGTGCGCGCCATCGCCGCCGAGGCTGACCTGCCGTCCGCCGACAAGAAGGACTCCCAGGGCATTTGCTTCGTGGGCAAGGTCGACCTCCCCGTGTTCCTGCAGCAGAAGCTTGCCAGTGTCGAGGGAGACGTGGTGGAGGTCTTCGACCGCTGGTACGCCGACTCTTCCGATTATCACTCGAGGCTCCGCCTGCTTTCTTCAAAGACTCCCGGGGAGTTGTCCGACGAGGAGCTTTTGGCCCTTTCCAAGCCGCTGGATTACAGCAATATAGTATTTGAGACGGAAAGCTATCGCAGCGGGCGGCATCACGTCCGCAAGACCCGTTACAAGCAGCATCCGTGGGCCGTTGTGGCCGGCCGTCACGAGGGCGCGCAGTTCTATACCGTAGGCCAGCGCAAAGGGCTTGCCATCGGCGGGCATCAGCATCCTCTCTTCGTCATAGCCACGGATGTCGCCGCCAACAGGGTTTACGTGGGCGAGGGCGAAGACCACAAGGGACTGTGGCGAAGCGTCCTAAGGGTGGCTCCGGACGAGGTCCACTGGATGCGTGAGCAGCTCGCTCTTTCCGTGGGAGAGTCGCTTCGCTGCCGCGTGCGCATACGCTATCGCCAGGAGCTGCAGGACGCCGTTCTCCTAATGCGTGACTGCGGGCTGTTCGTCGTTTTCGACAAGCCTCAGCGCAGCATAACTCCCGGTCAGTTTGCTGCTTTCTACGCCCTTCAGGACCCTTCAGACAAGTGGGACGCCCCCGAACTTCTGGGCAGCGGAGTTATTTGATTATGCGTTCGTTCCTTATAGTCTTGTTTGCCTTCTGCTGCATCGGCGCTTCTGCGCAGGGGATGTACCAGCCGCCGCAGGGCGATCTTCACCTGAGCCCTCCGGCCGTCCCGGAGTACATCGTGTTCGCCGGCGATACGGTACGCTTCGACACTGCGGAAAAGTATGAAAGGATGGACCGGGAACTCATGTCCTTCACTTTCATGCATACGACCTCGATGCTGATGCTCAAGAGGTCCGGGAGATATTTCCCCCAGGTGGAGCCTGTGCTTCGGCAGAAGGGTGTCCCGGACGATCTCAAGTACCTCATGGTCATAGAGAGCAACCTGGATCCGAAGGCGCTCAGCGTCGCCGGTGCTGCAGGCCTGTGGCAGTTCATGAAGACTACCGCCAAGGAGTTCGGGCTGGAGGTCGGCGCCGAGGTTGATGAACGCTATCACATTGAAAAAGAGACTTCTGCGGCCTGTGAGTTCCTGCTGCGCGCCTACAGGCTGTTCGGCAACTGGCCCACGGCGGCTGCGAGTTACAACAGCGGAATGGGCGGCATGGTGAAGCGCATCGCCGAGCAGAAGCGCGGCAGCTCGTTCGACCTGTGGCTGCCGGAAGAGACCACCCGCTACGTATACCGCATCCTTGCGGCCAAGATGCTGTTCGAGAATCCCGCGGCCTTCGGTTTCAACGTCACTGAACGCTATCCCTACGTCCCTCCCAGGCTTACGGTCACTACGTCCAGCTCCATCCCGAGCCTCGTGGAGTTCGCCGAGAGCTACGGCGTAAGCTATGCTGAGCTCAAGAGGGCCAACCTGTGGCTGCGCGACGTCCGACTCACCAACAAGGAGAACAGGACCTACAGCATCGTTATTCCAGCTTATTGATCAGCCGCTTCAGAATCCTTCGGACTTCCAGATGCCGTCTGAAGTGATGAGGCAGGCCTCTATGCCGGGGTGTGCCTCCACGAAGCTGCGGGCTTCCTGCAGCCCAACCACCATGAAGTACGTCGCAAGTGCGTCGGCCTGCGTTGCCGTCGGGGCTACTACGGTGGCGCTCAGGAGGTTGTGCTCGACTGGACGGCCTGTCCTGGGGTCGATGGTGTGTGCGTATTTGTGCCCGTCCTTCACATAGAATTTGCGGTAGTTGCCAGACGTCACTACGCCGTGACCGCCGCCGTCCGAGGTCCAGATGCCGGACAGTGACGCTCCCGGGGTGTCGTTGCCGTCCTCCGGGGTGTCGATGCCGATTGTCCATGGCTTCCCGGAGGGATTGATGCCCTCGCAGTAAATTTCCCCTATGTCCACGAGCATGTCCTTGGCGCCTACGGAATGCAGGTATCCGGCAACGAGGTCGCAGGTGTAGCCTTGCGCTATCGCATTGAAATTAAGCACTTCGCGTCTTTTGCAGCGCTCCATCGCAAGCTCGATTGCCTCCTGTGAAGGGAGGCTGTCCGCAGTGAATCCGAAGCCCCAGATGTCGAACAGGGGACCGGCGGCTGCGTCGAAAGCTCCGCCGCTCAGGGTGCGGAACTCCTCGGCGCGGCGCTCCATGTCGAGGAACATGTCGTTGAGAAGTACGTCCTCCCCGGCATTGCGCCTGCTCAGCAGCGACTTCCTGTTGTACCCGGAGAGGGTGGTGTCCACTGCGACGAGTATGTCCTCTATGGCGGCCGCCACCTGTTCGCGGGATGCGCTCACGTTGGCGGGGTTGTATCTCACGCTGTAGGTCCCGCCTTGTGCGTATCCTCCGACGGTTACATACCCGCGGGAGCATGATACGGCTGCGAGAAGGACTAAAAATGCAAGAAAATGGCTTGATTTCATTGTTTCTGGCCTGACTATTGGTGCAAAGGTAGAGGATTTTTGCATAAAAATACGCATATTTGCATTTCATAAACGTTAGAATATGAGATTTCGCATCATAGCAGCCGCTTTTCTGGTTCTCGCCGCCCTTGCTTCCTGCAAGAAGGAGGAGACGACCAAAGTATACATGGACGGCACCCTTGCCCTCAAGGGTGAAATGCCCCGTTTCGTGGTAGCCGGCTCGTCTTATTCGTTCTCCGCTTCAGGAATAACCGCCCCCGACGGCACTGCGGTGGGGTATTATTTCACGGATCCGGTGAGCAAGCACTCCGATACCACTTCCACATACACCTATGTGGTCCCCGATGCCCTGGGAACTTATTCTCTTACATGCGTGGCTTACGCCGTCGAGTCTTCCGACAAGTATTATTCATCTTCCGCAAGCCTCAGTTTCACCATCGTGAGCGACGCTGCAGAGGGCGGTTCGCTTCAGGGTGTACCCCGTTTCCCGGACGCCGGTTCCGCGGTCCTTCACGGGCGCAAGTACGACACCGTCAAGTCCGGTTCCCTCGAATGGCTCGGTTCAAACCTTTGCTATTCAGCATCTTCCGCTGACGGTAAGCACACCGTCGGCGTCCCTTATGCAGACTGCCCCGCAATGCTCGGCTTGCTTGGGGGCTTCTACACGTGGGAGGACGCTCAGGGCGTCTGCCCCGACGGCTGGCGTCTGCCGACCGATGAGGAATGGACGTCCCTGATAGTGCAGGCAGGCGGCCCCTCCGGCCTGAAGCCTTTCCAGGATTCACCCTCCGGGGCGGGCAACCTCATGGTCAAGTGTACCTTCAACGGGAGCGACATGTGGGAGTATTACCGTGGGGTCGACATCCGCAACGGCACCCACATGAACGTAATTCCTGCGGGATACGCCACCCTGTCCGGAAACACCGGAGCCTTCAGCGGCTTCGGCGCCTACGCCGCCTTCTGGACGGCGGATACGCTGGACGGCAAGGGCGTCTACAGGTACATATATCAGGAAAACGACAATGTATACGTCGGCCTTGCCGACAAGGATTCCTTTGCGGCGAGTGTCCGCTGCGTCAGGTAGGATGAGTGACATGCAAAGCATAGACGCTGCCGCGAGGCACGTTTTCGAGGTCTGCGAACCCAGGGTTACGCCCCAGGACCTTCAGCGCATAAAGGAGGCCTATGCCTTTGCCGCAAAGGCGCACGAGGGTCAGAAACGCAATACGGGCGAACCGTATATCATGCATCCTGTAGCCGTTGCCGCCATTGCCGCTGAGGAGCTTGAGCTGGATGCCAACACCGTCATCGCATCCTTCCTGCACGACGTCGTGGAGGACACGCCGTATACCATCGAGGACATCCGTTCCCGCTTCGGCGACGACGTTGCTTTCCTTGTCGACGTAGTCACCAAGCGCAAGAAGCATATCTACGAGTATACCAAGCAGGTAGACAACTACCGTCAGATACTCGAGTCCGTCCATTACGACATCCGCGCCCTCCTCGTGAAGCTCAGCGACCGTCTGCACAACATGCGCACCCTGGACAGCATGCGCCCCGACAAGCAGATGAAGATAGCCGGAGAAACGGACTTTTTCTATGCCCCTCTCGCAGGACGACTGGGGCTTTATCATGTCAAGACGGAACTGGAAAACCTGTCGTTCCGCTTCCGCTGTCCCCGTGAATACGAGGTCCTGGAGCGCCAGCTCGAAGAGGAGAGGGTGCGCACGGAGCCTGCCGTCAAGGCGTTCACGGACGAGATTCAGCTGATTCTGTCCGACAACTCCATCCCTGCCCGCATTCAGGTCCGGTATCGCCGTCCCTACAGCATCTGGCGCACGATGAGGGAGCAGAACTGCGACTT